>NZ_CFHTCS010000089.1:0-13770 GCF_984369615.1 Martelella sp.
CTATCAGGTCAGCTATTTCAACATCCTGCCGCTCTATGTGGTGCTGTTTGCCGCAGTGCCGGGATTACTGTGGCTCGGGCGCAGAAGTGTCCTGCCGATGCTCGCCGTCAGCGCCGCGATCTGGCTTGCCGGGCGCTGGAGCGGGCTTAAAATGCCGGCCCATCCGGGCGACTGGGCCTGGTATTTCAATCCGTTCTGCTGGCTCTTCCTGTTTGCGATCGGCCTTGCCGTTGGCATGACCGCGCGTCGGGGCAAAGCGCTGGTGCCGTTTTCGCCCTTCCTTTACGCTGCGGCCGTCGCCTTCGTTCTCTTCGCGGCCTGGTGGCGGTTCACCGGCCATTACAGTTTTCCCTGGCCGGAGGGACTGACGCCGTCCGTCATCGCCGATACATCCAAGGAAACGCTCGGCCTGCCGCGCATCGCCCATATCCTGGCGCTTGCCTATATCGTCGTCTATCTGCCCGGCTTCCGCCGTTTTCTGGAAACGCCCGTGTTTCATCCGGTCAACATCATGGGACGGGCAAGCCTTGTCACCTTCGTGGCGGGATCGCTGATCGCCTTCGCCTTGCAGATTTTCCGCACGGTTTATCCGACGGGGCTTCTTGAAGATACGCTGCTGCTTGCCGCGGGTCTCGTGATCCAGTATTGCGCCGCGCGCTATGCGCTGCAAAGGGCCGGCAGGCTTGTGCTGCCTGCCGCGCGGCCGGGGCAAGAACAGGTCCGGCCCATGGACAATCTCACCGTCAGGGCGCCGCGCAAGGCCAACCGGTAGCGCGCCGGTTCAGGCCGGCGACTTGACCGTGCCAGGTCCGTGGCGGGCTGCGCCGAGCGCGATCGGCTTCAGGCTCATCGCGGCGAGGAGGCCTACAAAGGCGAGGCAGGCTGCGAAGGTGAAGATGGCGGAAAAGGTGTCGGCATAGCCGGCAATGGCGGCCCCATGGGCGGCGCCCGTGAGATCGTGAATGGCGACCGGCGTCAGGTCGGCAAGCGGGCCTGCGCCCGGCACAGGCGGCGCCTGACTGAGGCCCCGTGCAAGCAGCGCGCCATAGATAGAGATTGCCGTTGCCGCGCCGATCATGCGCGACAGCGTGACCGTGCCGGTTGCCGCGCCGACATCGCCGCCGCGCGCCGCGTTCTGCACGCCGAGCACCGGCACCTGCTGGCCAAGGCCGACGCCGATGCCCTGAAGCCCCATGATGACGGCGACCGCATAAAGGGGCGCTTCACGACTGTAGAGCGCCAGCAGCGTGAAACACAGCGTCGAGAGCGCAAGGCCCATGATCGCATAGGGCTTGTAGCGCCCGGTCATCGACATCAGCCGTCCGCTGCTGATCGAGCCGATGACGATGCCCGAGGTGATCGGGATGAAGAACAGGCCGGCGGTCGTCGGCGACAGGCCATAGACGGTTTGCAGATAGAGCGCGAGATAGTTGACCATGCCGATGGCCACCGCGCCGCTCGCAATCGAGATGAAGATCAGCAGGGAAACGGTGGGATTTGCAAGAAGCGACAGCGGAATGATCGGCTCCGGCGCGCGCCGTTCGGCCAGCACGAAGGCGAGGCCGCAGACGACGGCTACGCCGACGACGCCAAGGCTCCAGGGCGCGATCAGCGAGCCGAAGATCTCGCTCGAATCGCTCCACAGGACGACGGCCGTGACCGCGACGGCCAGAAGGGCGGCGCCGGCGAAATCGATCTTCGGCTGCCTGTCCGGCTTGCGGTTGGGCAGGAGAAAGAACAGGCCGCAAAGGACGATGAGGGCGAGCGGCAGGTTGATGAGGAAGATCGACCGCCAGCCGAAGGCTGCCGTCATCGTGCCGCCGAGAAGCGGCCCGAGCGCGCCCGAGGTCATGATGACGAGGCTTGCATAGCTCTGGTATTTCGGCCGTTCGCGCGGCGAAAACAGATCGGCGTTGAGCGCGAAGATCGACACCATCAGCCCGCCGCCGCCGAAACCCTGCAGCGCGCGTGCGGCAATCAGCGTGTTCATCGAGACAGCCAGCCCGCAGGTCAGCGAGCCGACGAGAAAGATGACGATTGCGGTCATCAGCACATATTTTCGCCCGATAAGGTCGCCAAGCTTGCCGTAAAGCGGCATCACGGCGCAGGAGGCGAGCAAATAGGCCGAGGCCACCCAGCCGAAGCGCTCGACCGCGCCGAATTCGCCGACAATCGTCGGCAGGGCGGTGGAGACGATCTGGTTGTCGAGCGTGGCCAGGAACATCGCCATCAGGAGGAACAGAAAGGCGACGATGCGAAGGCGGGGATGTTCGACCAACGAAATGAAGGGCTGAGGCGGCGATGAGGTTTGGGTTGTCATTGCGTGAATATGTGATAAACGCAAATATATGTCAATGGCATTGAATTGCCCTTGGCATGTTTCAACTCCTCAAGGAATCTGGTATAAAACAGGAATGACCAAGACGATGCCAGCAGCCAGTGAAGCCGAAGAAGAGGCCATGGAACGGATTTCGGGCGCGATGACCCGCAACCGCCTGATGACCCGGCGGCGCATTATCGGCCGCCTCGCGATTGCAAGGGTCGCGCCGGCGCTCGAGATTACCCATCTTGATGTGCTCGATGTCGTCTCCCGCGTCGAGGCGCCGGCAAAGGCCACGATCGGCGCGGTTGCCGAAGGCATGCGTATCGACCCCTCGCGCGCAAGCCGCATCGTCGCCGAGCTTGTCGCCCAGAACGTGCTGGAACGACGCGTCTGCCAGAGCGACGCACGCCGTTCGATCCTGGTGATCACGCCGAAGGGGCGCAAGCTTCTGGAGGAGATCCACGCCGTCAAGCGCGGCCTCATCGAGAGCGTCACCGAAAGCTGGCCGGCGGAGGATATCGATGCCTTCTCCCGGCTCTACGACCGCTTCGTAGCGGGCGTCGAGGACTATGTCCGCGAACATGCGGGCGAAGACGAGCGCCATGCCGTCGAGGCGCCGGGCGTCCGTTCGGTGGGCTGAAACCGGCGGCCGTTTCCCGGATTCTGCTTTTGTTTGGCCGTGACATTCGATATGGCCTTAGCCTATGAAAGCAGCAGAAACCTTCACCCTTCTTCTGGGCGGCGCGCTTGCCGTGGACGATCGCGTCAGACGGCTTGTCGACGGCAGCCGCGTCATCGCCGCCGATGGCGGTATGGTGCATGCCGAGGCGCTCGGCGTGTCCCCCGAAATCTGGGTTGGCGATTTCGATTCCACCGATGCGGCGCTCATCGAGCGGTTCCCGGATATCGAACGGAAGGGCTTTCCGCCGGCCAAGAACGCGACCGACGGGGCGATCGCGACCGAGGAGGCGATCGGCAGGGGTGCGAAACGGATCATCATGGCCGGCGCACTGCAGGGCGAACGCACCGACCACGGAATGATGAACATGCTGCTTGCCGTGAGGCTGGCGGAAGCCGGCTATGACATGGTGCTGACCTCGGGCGAGGAGGAAGCGCGGCCGCTTCTGACTGGCGCGAGCGAGATCGAGATGCCGGCCGGCGCTCTGTTTTCCGTGCTGGGCTTCTCCGATCTCCATGGCCTGTCGATCGAAAACGCCGTCTATCCGCTTGACGCGTTCGAGGCTCCCTTCGGTCTGCCGCGCACGGTGTCCAACAAGGCGGGCAATGGTGATGGTCCCGTCCGCTTCGGGTTGAAAAGCGGCCGCGGCATAGTCATTTTCCGCCCGCATGATTTTTCGGGAGTTTGAGGCATGGCGCCTCCGATATTGAAACTGGACGACATCCATCTGAGTTTTGGCGGCACGCCGCTTTTGTCCGGCGCCGGCCTGCAGGTCGAGCCCGGCGACCGCATCTGCCTTGTCGGCCGCAACGGTTCGGGAAAGTCGACGCTGCTGAAGATCGCCGCAGGGATGGTCGAGCCGCAATCGGGCGAGATATTCCGCCACCCCTCCGTCACCGTCCGCTATCTCGAGCAGGCGCCGGACTTTACCGGTTATGCCACGGTGGAAGACTATGTCGCCGAGGGGCTTGCTCCCGGCGATGCGCATTACCGCGCCGATTACATGATGGAGCATCTGGGCGTTGACCCGAAGGCTGATCCGAGAACGCTCTCGGGCGGCGAGGCGCGCCGCGCGGCCCTCGCCCGGGTTCTCGCGCCCGAGCCCGACATCCTGCTTCTCGACGAGCCGACCAACCATCTCGACCTCAACACCATCGAATGGCTGGAAGGCGAGCTTTCTGCCACGCGCTCGGCGCTGGTGCTGATCTCGCATGACCGGCGGTTCCTGGAAAACATCTCCACCGCCACCGTCTGGCTCGATCGCGGCGCGGCGCGACGGATGGACCAGGGCTTTGCCGCCTTCGAGGAGTGGCGCGACAAGGTGCTGGAGGAAGAAGAAGCCGAGCAGCATAAGCTGGCGCGCGCCATCGTGCGCGAGGAGCACTGGCTGCGCTACGGCGTCACCGCCAGGCGCAAGCGCAATATGCGCCGGCTCGGCGAACTGCACGACATGCGCGCCCGCCACCGCGGCCATCGCGGACCCCAGGGCACGGTGAATGCCACGGTTACGGAAGCCAGGGACAGCGGCAAGCTGGTGATCGAGGCCGAGAATATCACCAAGTCCTTTGGCGACCGGCAGATCATCAAGCCGTTTTCCTTGCGCGTGGGGCGCGGCGACAGGATCGGTCTCGTCGGCCCCAACGGCGCCGGCAAGACGACGCTCCTGAAGCTTCTGACCGGCCAGCTTGAACCCGACAGCGGGTTTGTCCGCCTCGGCGTCAATCTCGAGATTGCCGTCATCGACCAGAAGCGAGAGGATCTCGATCCCGACGATACGCTCGCCCATTACCTCACCGACGGGCGCGGCGACACGCTGCTGGTCAATGGCGAGCAACGCCATGTGACCGGCTATATGAAGGATTTCCTGTTCCAGCCCGAACAGGCGCGCACGCCGATCCGCAATCTCTCCGGCGGCGAACGCGCCCGTTTGATGCTGGCGCGCATCCTGGCAAAGCCGTCTAACCTGCTCATCCTCGACGAGCCGACCAATGACCTCGATATCGAGACGCTTGATCTGCTGCAGGAGATCGTCGCCGGTTTCAAGGGCAGTGTCATCCTGGTTTCGCATGACCGTGATTTTCTCGACCGGACCGTGACCTCGACGATCGCGCCCGCCAACCCGCTCGCCCCTGACGGCGCCTGGCTCGAATATGCCGGCGGCTATTCCGACATGCTGGCCCAGCGAAAAGGCGCGGCCGCGGAAGCAAAGGCTCAGGAAAAGCGGGAGAAACAGGCCGCGCAGGACGAAAAGGGATCGAACGACCGGACGGCAAAGAGCAGGGGCAAACTCTCCTTCAAGCAGAAATTCGCCCTCGAAAACCTGCCGAAGGAGATGGAAAAGCTCGAGGCCGAGATCGCAAGGCTTGAGGAAAAGATGGCCGACCCCACCTTCTTCCAGCGCGATCCCGAAGGCTTCAACACGGCGGCGGGCAAGCTTGAAGACCTGAGGGCGGATCTCGCCGCCAAGGAAGAGGAATGGCTGGAACTGGAAGTGTTGCGCGAGGAGCTGGAGGGCTGATGCCGGAAGGCCGCGCCTACTTTGCCTATGGCTCCAACATGCTGAGCGAACGGCTTCTCCGCCGTTGTCCCTCTGCGCGCGCGCTCGGGCCTGCCTTTCTGGAAGACCATGCCCTCGATTTCGCCAAGCCGGGCAGGGATGGTTCCGGCAAGGCGACGATCACGGCAAAGGCGGGTGGGCGCGTGTTCGGCGTGCTGTTTTCGCTTCATCCCGGCGATTGCGAGCTGCTTGACGGGTTTGAGGGGCGTGGCAAGGGGTATGACCGGATCGAGGATTGCACGGTGCGCATGCTCTCCTGCGAGAAACCGGTTTCGGCGTTCACCTATCAGGCGCCGCCGGCCTTCCGCGTATCGGGGCTCTTGCCTTTCGACTGGTATCACGCCCTCGTTCTCGCCGGCGCGCGCGAGCACGGCCTGCCGGAGGGCTATGTCGCCGGGCTTGAAGGCGCTGCGGTCTCTCGCGATCCCGAGCCCGGCCGCGCCGCCCGCCTGGAGGCCCTCGACATCCTCTCCGGCCTGACAACCGAAGCGCGCTTGCAGGCGGGGCCGGGACTCCCGTAAATAGGAAGCCGCGCCGCCTTGCAGGCGGCCGTGACAATTGTGAAGGCGAAAGCGTCAATGGCGGAAACACCGCAAAAGGACCACAGAATGCAACGCTGGATCGGCCAGGCCGCCGTGGGACGCGCGCCGCTGATCCCGTCGGTCACCGCCGCCCGCTGGCTGCTGCTCGGCGTAGCGATCGCTGCCGTCTACTTCTTCCACGGCTTTCTGGTCCCGGTTCTGGCGGCCCTGATCATTGCCTTCGCCTCGCAGCCGGTGTTTCGGGACCTCAACCGGAGGCTCGGCAACCGCCGCACGCTTTCGGCGACGATCGCCATTCTCCTCATCCTCCTGTTCCTGATCCTGCCGATCATCTTCGCGGTGATCTACATGTCGCGCGAGCTCGAAGCCTGGATCGCCTGGGCGGCGGAGGCGAACCGCATCGGCGCGCCGGTGCCGGACTGGATCTTCAACCTTCCCGTAGTCGGCGCATGGATCGCCACCAAATGGCAGGAATATCTGGGCAAGCCCGGCGACATCGGCCAGCTGATCCAGGCCGTCAGCGGTGAGAATATCGGCAGTATCTACCGCACCGCCCTGTTCGTCGGCGGCCGGGTCTTCGGCCTGCTTCTCTCGGCCCTGTTCATGCTGATCGCGCTGTTTTTCCTGTACAAGGACGGCGACAAGTTCGCCCGTCAGCTCGACATGATCGGCGAGCGGCTGTTTCCAGACCGCTGGTACCGCATTTCCCGCGTCGTGCCGGCGACGATCTCCTCGACGGTCACCGGCATGACGCTGATCGCCATGGGCGAGGGCATCGTGCTGGGAACGGCCTATTACTTCGCCGGCGTCCCGAATTTCGTATCCTTCGGCCTGCTGACGGCCGTCATGGCCATGGTGCCGGGCGGCGCGCCGCTGACCTTCACCCTGATTTCCGCCTATCTGGTTGCCCGCGGCACGCCCGTGCACGGGATCGCGCTTTTCGCCTGGGGCACGATCGAGCTCTTCATCGTCGACAAGACATTGCGCCCGCGCCTTGTCGGCGGACCGATAAAGCTGCCTTTCCTGCCGACCTTCTTTGGCCTTGTCGGCGGGGTGAAGACGATGGGTCTGATCGGCCTCTTCGTCGGCCCGGTGCTGATGGCGCTGATCGTGGCGATCTGGCGCGAATGGGTGTTGGAAGCCTCCGGCACGGCCCCGGAGGCCGCCAATCCCAATGCCGATGCTGTCCCGCCGGCCGGTGATCCGCCGGTAGACGGCGACGAGCGCGTGCCCCGCCCTGGCGCTTATGCCGGCTCTGCGGAAACGACCGCCCCGCGGGGAGGCTGAGGTTCAGCCGAGGACGGCAAGCCGGACGCCGCGCCGCAGATGCGGCAGCAGCACGCGCATGGCCGATGGCGCAACAGCGACGCAGCCGGCCGTGGGCTCGAAGCCTGGTCGGGCGAGATGAAAGAACACGGCCGAGCCCCGCCCTTTGACGCGACAACGCATGTTCCAGTCGAGAACGACGACGATGTCGTAGATCCCGTCTTCGCGTCTCAGCCGTTCATGGCTTCCGGAAAAGGGCAGGCGGACGGGGCGGTTGTAGTTCGGGGCGCGAGGATCGTCGCACCAGCCGTCATCGGGCCTGATCCGGCGAAGGCCGAGCGGGCTTGACGGCAGGATTGGCAGCCGGCCGCGGACAAGGCCGCCGGCCAGTGGCATGACGGCAAGCGGCGTTGCGCCGTCGCCCTCCCGTTTGCGCGCCGAAATGCCACCGCGCCCTATGGCTGCGGGGAAGCGCAGCGGCCCGAAGGCAAGGAGCGCGCGGTGGGGCGACCCCGGCATGCGGCGCACGGTCATGACTGAAGTGTCCTTGCGCGGCGTTTTGATGGTTTTCTTCACTTTTTTTTGCTTTGTACGTGAAATCATATAGTTTCATAGGACTACGCCCGGCGATAGCCTGCCGCAATATTGTCATTGACGGAACACGCCATGCGGGAGAGCGAATGGCGCATAATCACACGAGAGGGCCGAGTGCATGACGGAGAGGACGATCCTTCTGGTCGATGACGATCAGGACCTGCGCGAAACGCTGGTCGAGCAGCTGGAACTCTACGATGAATTCGCCATCCGTTCGGCCGATTGCGCCGCCCGTTCGCTGAAAATGCTGAAGGAGGAACAGGTCGATCTCCTGATCATGGATGTCGGTCTGCCGGACATGGACGGGCGGGAAGCCGTGAAGATGGCCCGCAAGAACGGGTTCAAGGCGCCGATCATCATGCTGACCGGCCATGACACCGACAGCGACACGATCCTCGGTCTTGAGGCGGGCGCCAATGATTACGTCACCAAGCCTTTCCGTTTCGCCGTTCTGCTCGCCCGCATCCGCGCGCAACTGCGCCAGCACGAGCAGAGCGAGGACGCGACCTTCAATGTCGGGCCTTACGTGTTCAAGCCGGGGCAGAAGCTCTTTACCGGGGTCGGCAACAAGAAGATCAGGCTGACGGAAAAGGAAGCGGCGATCATCCGCTATCTTTACCGCGCGGGCCAGAAGGTGGTAACCCGCGACATGCTTCTGGAAGAGGTCTGGGGCTACAATTCCGGCGTCACTACCCACACGCTGGAGACCCATGTCTACAGGCTGCGCCAGAAAATCGAGGAAGATCCGTCGAATGCGCGGATTCTCGTGACCGAAAACGGCGGCTACAAGCTGGTGCCCTGAACGGCGCTGGTGGTGGGGCGCAAGGGGAAGCGGCCCGGGGGATATGACTGATGGCACTGTCGCGCGATATCGAGACGATCCGCCGGGCCGGGCTTTTTTCCGGTTTCTCCGTCGACCAGCTGCGGCTGATCGCCTTTACCGTCACCCGCCTCTCCTGTGAAGCTGGGGAAACGCTGTTCGAGGAGGATGCCGACAGCCTCGGCGCCTACCTGGTCGAAAGCGGGACGCTGACGCTTGAGGCGGCCGGACGTTCGGCGGGCATCGCCGGCGCCGGCAGTCTGCTGGCCGAGGCTGCGCTGATCAGTCCGGTTCCCCACCGCGTCGCGGCGATTGCGGCCGAACCTGCCGAAATCCTTCTCATCCGCCGCGACCAGTTCCTGCGCCTGATCGAGGAATATCCCGATATCGCAACGGAAATGGACCGCCGTCTGCGCCGCAATTTCTCGGAAATGGTCAGCGCCCTTTCCGCCGTGAAGACGCGGCTTTCGGATTTTTGAGCGGAGGCGGGCTCGCCCTTCGATGCGAACCCGGAACGTCGACCGGCCTTCAGTGCGAAAGCATCACCGTGTCCGCATCGACGCTGCCCTGGCTGAAGGCCTCGAGCGGCACGAGCTTCGGACCGGTCGCCCCTTCCTTCAGCGCGGCAAGATCAAAGGAGACATAGCCGAGGCTGTCATAGGTGCGCAGCATCAGCTTGCCGCCCGCAAGGTCGATCAGCGTGATCCAGGACGTGTATTCGGTGATGAAGTCCGGCTTTTCAGCCGCCGCGCCGCCGGTCAGCTTCGTTGCCGATTCCGTGAGCGCGCTCGCCTTGGCGCTGGAATAGACGGAAGCGCCCTTCGGCCGGTCGAACTTGTTCATCACATGGCCGAGCTGGCGCAGCGACGCTTCGGAGCCGTCGACTTTCTCGGAGAACTGGGCGTAGTAGACGGCACGCACGAAACGGTCGACGGCGGTGTCCGAGCCCGGCAGCGTCACCGTGGCGATGCCGGAATCGGGCTGGATGAAGTCCTTTCCGAGGAATGTCGCGCTGGAATGATCGACATTGCTGAGATGGGTGTAGTTATTGAGATTGGTCAGGTGCCAGTCGAAACGCGGGCTGTTGGTCATCACGCCGAGCGGGTTGTCGAAAATATGACGCTCGCCGTCGAAGAACTCGATGACGATCGAGGCGCCGCTCTTGTCGTGCACCGTATAGTGGAAGGGCGGCACGACGCCGCCGAGCGCCTCCAGCGGATCGACCAGAACCGTCTGCTTTTCCAGTGCGTCCTTCACCTCCGCCACGGTCGAGAACTGCGCCAGCATCCATGCGCCGAGATCGATTGCCGACAGCGCCGGCGTGCCTTTTGCGTCCGTGTCGTCCGGACCGTGCGTATCGGCGAAGGCGAGCAGCGAGAAATTGAGCCCCGCCTCGTTCAGTCCCTCGACGACCTTGAGATCCTGCGCATTGCCGTTCGGAACGACGATGCCGAACACGTCATAACGGCTCTCATAGGTGAGCGGCGCATGCTCGCCGGCCCTGGAGGCAAGCGCCGTACCCTTCGGCAGAAAGGCTGCGAAATAGGGGAGCTCCACCGGCAATTCCAGCGTCCTTCCGGCATAGACGCAGCCGGACAGATCTGTGTAGAGGAGGGACGTGCACATGGATGACCTCGCTTAACCTGTTTGCTCGGGCGGCAGAGTATTGTGGGGCTTGCGGTTGTGCAAGGTCGCGCCCTTTCGAAATCCTGCCGGGCGTGTATACGGTGACATGAAGATTTCGACGACAGATGCATATCGGCGCGACGGCGCGCAGACGGCCGTGCTTCGGGAGGAAACTAGAATGGCAGCCTACGAGATCAACCGGGATTTCCTGATCGGGGACGAGCAGTCCCTCAGGGAGATGTTTCCGCCGGTCAGCGGACTTGCGGCAAAGAAGTGCCTGTCCGCGCTGGACGAACACGCGGTCGCCTTCATCGAGCGCTCGCCCTTTCTCTGTCTCGGAACCCAGGGCAGAGACGGCCGCGCCGATGTCAGCCCGCGCGGCGATCCGGCAGGCTTCGTCAAGGTGCTCGATGCGCAGACGCTCGCCATCCCCGACCGGCCCGGCAACAACCGGCTCGACAGCCTGTCAAACATCATCGCCAATCCGAATGTCGGGCTGCTGTTCATCGTTCCGGGCTTTGACGACACGCTGCGTGTCAACGGCAAGGCCAGTCTTTCGCGCGACCCGGACCTGCTGGAGATGATGAGCGTTCGCGATCGCGCGCCGAAACTTGCCATTGTCGTCAGTATCGGCGAAGTCTTCATGCATTGCGCCAAGGCGTTCCGGCGATCGCATCTCTGGGATGCGGCCCACCGCCAGGATCGCGCGAGCTTTCCGTCGCTGTCGAAGATCATCCTCGATCAGACGACCGGCGCCCCGGAAGACGAGGGCGAGATGAAACGGATCGATGCCGATCTCGAAGATCGCTACAGGAAGACGCTCTACTGACGAACGGTTCAGGCGGCCATGCGCTTGCCGGCTTCGTCGAAAAGATGAACATCGGCAATGTCGAAAGTGACGTCGATCGATGTCCCCGTCTTGAGGAGGTGCTGGCCGGAAAGCACCGCCATCACCCGTTCACCGCTTCCCGCCAAGCCGTAGACCACGGTTTCCGTGCCAAGCGCTTCGACAAGGGTGATATCGACGGCAAAGCTGTTTTCACCGTCGCTTGCCAGACGGATATTCTGCGGGCGCACGCCGACTGTAACCTCTGAGCCTTCCCGCGGGAGGTTGCCGTTAAGCGGCATGTCGATCGTCTCCTCTCCGAGCAGGTTGAGGGTGATGCCGCTGCCCTCGGCCCTTGTCACGGTCGCCGGCAGAAAGTTCATGGCCGGCGAGCCGATGAAGCCCGCCACGAACAGGTTCGCCGGCGTGTTGAACAGTTCCAGCGGCGTGCCGATCTGTTCGACGATGCCCTGGCGCAACACCACGATCCGGTTGGCAAGCGTCATCGCCTCCACCTGGTCGTGTGTCACGTAGATCATCGTCGTTTTCAGCCGGTTGTGCAGCGCCGACAGTTCGCCGCGCATGTGCACGCGCAGCTCCGCATCGAGGTTCGACAAGGGCTCGTCGAAGAGGAAAACGTCCGGATGGCGGACGATGGCGCGGCCGATGGCGACGCGCTGACGCTGGCCGCCCGACAGCGCCTTCGGCTTGCGGTCGAGATAGGTCTCGAGCTCCAGCATCTTCGCCGCATCCATGACGCGGGATTCGATTTCTTGCTTGTCCATGCCGGCAAAGCGCAGGGCAAAGCCCATATTCTCCCGCACGGTCATGTGCGGGTAGAGGGCATAGGTCTGGAACACCATCGCGATGCCGCGTTTGGCCGGATCCTCGTCGGTCATGTCCTTGCCGCCGATCGCGAGCGTGCCCGAGGTGATGTCCTCAAGGCCGGCAATCATCCTCAGGAGCGTCGATTTTCCGCAACCGGACGGGCCGACGAACACGACGAACTCGCCCGACTTGATGTCGAGGTCGACACCCTTGATCACCTCGATCGATCCGAACGACTTGCGGATGGCATTCAGCGATACGTCAGCCATGGGAAAACCTCAGGAAAGCGTGAAGGTGACGGTCTGGTCGGCAAAGGGCCGGCAGCGGACGGAAAGCGTCAGCGCGCCCGCCTCATTGCCGGCCTCGATGTAAAGGCCGGCGGTGCCGCCCTTGAAGCTGACGAGGTCCGGGCCGATGATCCGGCCGGGCCCCTCGAGCGAGAGCGCGGCCGGATCGTCGAAAAAGGGCAGGATGTTGCCGGCCTGGTCGAGCGCGCGCAGCATCACCCGCACGCAGTCCTTTTCGCCGGCCTTGAGGTGCGTGTCGTCGGGAGCGATTTCCAGCGTCGTCGGCACGGGATCGGCGGCAAATGTCACCGTCTTCACCGCCTTGCCGTCGACATAGCCAGTCACCTTGCCGTCTTTCCAGACGCGGCCCCATTCGCCGAATTCCTCCGGCGTGACCGAGCGCAGGTCGATGATGACGGGGGGATGCGGCAGGTGCGGATAGGTGGCGCGGTCGGGCTCGAGCCGGCGCGGCTCCATGTCGCCGAAACTGAACTCGACATAATCGCAATTGGTGAGGATGATCAGCGGCAGCACGCCGCCGATATTGCGCTCGCCGCGCGCCCAGAAGGTGACGGGTTTCAGCACCGCATTGTTTTCCGGCTCGCCCTGCGAGGCATAGGCATAGGCCGCGAATTTCGGCTCGCGATACATGTCGAGCACGCCGTGATAGCAGATGCGGTCGCCCGAGCCGAAATCCTGATGGGTGTTGTAGTCGAACATGCACCAGCCGGTGCCGCCGGCAATCGTCGGGTCGCCGGCGATCGCGTTCAGCATCTGCAGGTGGCGGGTGACGTGCTCGGCCTGGCGCTGCTCCTGGTCGAAGCGCTTGGTCGGATACATGTGGCCGCAATATTCGGTGATCATGTAGGGCACATCGCGGGAAAGTCCGGTGACCTTTTTCTGCTCGCGGCGGTGCATGCGCAGATGGTTGCTGCCCGGCATTTCCTCCGAGCCGAGCACGAAGTCGTTCATCGTGTAGACGTCTTCGAGCAACTCGCTGTCCTCGATGCAGCGCACGCCGCCGGTCGGCCTCGTGCTGTCCAGTTCATGCGCCAGCCGGTTGGTCTCGGCATAGAAATCATGGTCGTCGGCCGATTCATTGATGCGCACGCCCCAGATGATGATCGAGGGATGGTTCCAGTCGCGCCGGATCATACGCTCGACATTGGCGATCGATTCCCGCTTCCAGCTTTCGCCGCCGATATGCTGCCAGCCGGGGATCTCCTCGAACACCAGGAGGCCGATCTCGTCGCAGCGATCGAGGAAATACTTGGATTGCGGATAATGCGAGGTGCGCACGACATTGCAGGCAAGCTCGTATTTCAGGATGTCGGCGTCTTTTTCCTGTCCGCGTTTGCCCATGGCATAGCCGAGATGCGGCCAGCTCTGGTGGCGGTTGAGGCCCCTGAGCTTCAGCGGCCT
>NZ_CFHTCS010000090.1:0-13736 GCF_984369615.1 Martelella sp.
CATCTTGCGCGGCGGAAGACAAGGTCCGTCAACGCATGCCGGAAGGACTATCATGACCGTTTCACCCAAACCCGCCTCCTCCGTGATCGTCAGACGCGGCGAGAAATTCCTGCTCGTGCGCAGGGCCAATCCGCCGGCGCAGGCGATGTATGCCTTTCCCGGCGGCAAGGCAGAGGAAGGCGAGACGGCCGAACAGGCCGCAATCCGCGAACTGGCCGAGGAAACGGGGCTTGTTGCCGCGTCCGCCCGAAGATATGCCGTCTACGACCTGATCGACCGCGACGACGATGGGCGCATCACGAGCTTCTACCGGCTCAGCGTCTTTCTCGCGGATGTCGACGGGGCAGCCGTCGCGGCCGCTGCCGACGATGCCGATGACCTCGGCTGGTACGCGCTTGAGGAAATCCGCGCCCTGAACGTGCCGACCAGCGTGCTCGAATGCGCCGAAAGGCTCGCATCGCCGGATTGAACTGTGGCGCGGGCGTCACAGCGACGCGGGAACAATCGCGGCGATGCCGGCGCGTTAACCGGCTGTTCACTTTTTATGGCAGCGCCGCTGACAGAACGACCAAAATGTTGATACGATAGCGACCGAACGACCAAGAACGAGAAGCCAGCAAGGAACAGAGATGAAGCCGAATGCCAACGAAATCGACGACATGATCGTGCGCGAAAAGATGCAGGCGGCTCTCGAATACCAGAACGAAGCTTGGGCCGACGGCGTTGCCGACGGCATCGAACCCGAGATCATCGCCGATGCGGCGCTGGCGCTCGCCATGCGAGAAACCGTCCGCATGATCGGCGAGGAAGGCGCGGAGGCGATGCTGGAATCGCTGCGCGAACGCATGCTGGCCGGTGAGTTCTCGCCCGATCGCATCCTCCAGTAATCCCGGCCTGGCTGCCGAGCCGCCCGCCTCTGCGCATTGACGAATGCCGCTTCGCGCGTGACAAATCGGATCGCGATTCGATCCGCGCCGCGCATGAAAGGGACGACCATGGCATTGATCCACCTTCCGGACAGAGCCTTCATCACGCTTGAGGGCGAAGACGCCGAAGCGTTTCTGCAGAACCTGATCACCACCAATATCGAGGGGCTTGTCCCCGGCGAGGCCTGGCCCGGCGCGCTGTTGACGCCACAGGGCAAGATCATGTTCGATTTCCTGATTTCCCGCGGACCGGACGGCTTTCTGATCGAGACCCATGCCGGGGACCGGGCCGCGCTCGCCCGGCGGCTGATGCTCTACAGACTGCGCGCCAAGGTGACGATCGCAACGCCGGCTCATGACGGCGCCACGGCGATCGTCGGCGAGGACACTATTCCGGACGGCGCTGTTGCGGACAGGCGCTTTTCGCTCTCCGATGTCGCGCTCTTCCGCCTGCCCGATCGGCTGGACGGCGCAGCGGATGATCCCGAGACTTATACCGCCCTGCGGATCGAAGCCGGCGCGGCGGAGATGCACGCGGATTTTGCCGCCGAAGACGCCTTTCCCCATGACGTTCTCTACGACAAGAACGGCGGCCTCAACTTTCGCAAGGGCTGCTATGTCGGCCAGGAAGTGGTCTCGCGCATGCAGCATCGCGGCACGGCGCGGCGAAGGCTGGTGAGACTGGAGGCCTCGGAGCCCTTCAACACGGATCAGGGCGCGGTCGAGGCCGGCGGCAAGAGCGCCGGCAGTCTCGGCTCGGTCAGCGGACATGTCGCAATGGCCATCGTGCGCATCGACCGGATCGCGGCGGCCGCCGGCGATGTCGCCGTCGCCGGCTTGCCGGTCAGCGTCACGCCCTATGCCTGGAGCGGCATATCGCTCGAGGCGAGCGGCGCGGAGAGCGAATGACCATGGCCAGAACCGATGCCCGGGCCTGGCAGCGCATGCTGTCTGGCCGCCGCCTTGACCTTCTCGATCCCTCCCCCCTCGATGTGGAGATCGCCGACATCGCCCACGGGCTGGCCCGCGTTGCCCGCTGGAACGGCCAGACGGTCGGCGCCCACGCCTATTCCGTTGCCCAGCACAGCCTTGTTGTCGAGACGATCTTCCTCCATTGCCACAAGGCCAGTCCCGAAGATTGCCAGATGGCGCTTCTGCATGATGCGCCCGAATATGTGATCGGAGACATGATCTCTCCGTTCAAGGCGGTCGTCGGCGGCGGATACAAGAGCGTGGAAAAGCGGCTGGAATCGGCCGTCCACCTGCGCTTCGGCCTGCCGCCGCATCCCTCGCGCACGCTGAAGGCGCGAATCAAGGCTGCCGACCGCATCGCCGCCTATTTCGAGGCGATCACCCTTGCCGGCTTTTCGCGCGCCGAGGCAAAGCGCTTTTTCGGCGAGCCCAACGGGGTGTCGATCGAGATGCTCGCGATCGAGCCGATGGCGACGACCGATGCCCAGACGCGCTTTCTGGCACGGTTCTCCGAGATAGAGGCCGAGCGCGCCAGCCGGGAGGCGTCGGCGAAGGGGAGCGTCGGATGAGCGCTGCGATCGTCGTCAGTCCGCTTGCGCGCATCGGCGAGATGGCCGCCCGCCATCAATGCCGGTCGATGCTGTCCCTGATGGCGAACGGCCATGATTTCGCCCGTCCCGGGATGATCGACCCGTCCCGGCATCTCACGCTGCGGATGAACGATATCGCCTTTGCCGGCAGCGGCAATCTCGTCGCGCCGGAGGCTTCGCATGTCGAACAGGTCATCCGCTTTGCCCGTGCCTTTGACGGGCCGATGCTCATCCATTGCTGGATGGGCGTTTCGCGCTCTCCCGCCGCGGCGCTGATCGCGGCGCTTGCGCGTGAACCTGTGCTCGATGATCTTGTGCTGGCAAAGGCGCTGCGGGCGGCATCGCCCTTTGCCACGCCGAACGCGCGTCTCATTGCCCTCGGAGACGAGGCGCTCGGCCGCAAGGGTCGTCTCGTCGAGGCGGTCGGAGCAATCGGGCGCGGGCGCGACTGTCGGCTGAACCTTCCCTTCGTGCTGGCGCCGGAGCGGCGCCTCGGCGACGAGGGCAAAGTTGCAGCATCGCTCAAGTTTTCGTAGCATGGACTTACGCTGAAAACGCCCTAGCTAGGCAGAAACCCAACGCGAACCTCCCAAAACAAGGCATTTTCAATGGATGGTATAGAGCAACAGGTCGGCGACATGTTCAAGGCGTCTGGCGATTTCGCCAACGCAATGTGGGCGCTGGTCATCACCTACACATTTTCGGTTCTGGGCGCGGTCATCCTGCTGATCGTCGGCTGGATCGTGGCTGCGCTGGTGCAGCGGTCGATCAAGAACGCATTCCTGAAATTCGAGAATGTCGACCGTACGCTCGCCGGTTTCTTCGGCAACATCGGGCGCTACGGCATACTGACCATCGTCATCATCATGGTGCTCGGCCAGTTCGGCGTGCAGACGGCCTCCATCCTTGCCGCTCTCGGCGCCGCCGGCCTGGCCATCGGTCTCGCCCTGCAGGGCACGCTGCAGAACATCGCGGCCGGCATCATGCTTCTCGTGCTGCGCCCCTTCCGCGTCGGCGAATATATCAGCACCGGCTCGATCGACGGCACGGTGCAGGAAGTCGGCCTGTTTGCCACCGAACTGAAGACGTTTGACGGCCTCTTCCGTCTGGCCCCGAACTCGACGCTCTGGAACGTCTCGATCACCAATTATTCGCGCGTCACCCAGCGCATGCACGAGCTTGCCATCGGCATAGGCTATGATGACGACCTGAAGAAGGCGATCGAGATCCTGCTCGATCTCGCCAGGAACAACGAGAACGTTCTCGCCGATCCCGAGCCCTACGCCTTCGTCAAGGAGCTCGGCGACAGCGCCGTCGTGGTGGCCATGCGCTACTGGGCCCCGGGATCCGTCTGGTGGAAGACCACCCACATCATGACCCGGGATGCGAAGCTCGCCTTCGACGAGGCCGGCATTTCCATTCCCTTCCCGCAGGTCACGCTCTCGACCCTGGACGAGGAGGAAAAGCCGCTCGAAAAGGTCGGAGACACCACAGACAAGCCCGCGGAAAAGAGCTAGGATCTGGATCGAAGTTGCCGGCCTCGCGCCGGCTTCTTTTTTCGCCTCTCGCCCATGCCGGAGCCTCACATGAAGATTGCCGCCCTCACCGTCTATCCGCTGAAAAGCGCGCGGGGCATCGCGCTCGAAGAGGCCATGTGCGGCCCGTCGGGGCTTGTCGGCGACAGGACCGCGCTTCTGACCGATCCCGGCGGACGGTTCATCACCCAGCGCGATTTGCCGGCCCTCGCCCGCCTTTCCGTTCACCGGAACGACAATGGGCTTGTTCTGGAAATGGAGGGCAGGAAGCCGGTTTTCGCCGAGCCTTTTCCCGCCGAAAGGCTTGATGTCGCGGTCTGGAGGGACACGGTCAATGCCGCAACCGCCTCGAAAGACGTCGATGAGACACTCTCGGAATGGCTCGATCGCCCGGTTCGCCTTGCCTTCTTTGACGATTCTGCCCGCCGCGTCGCAAGCCGCGACTGGGTTGAAACGGACACGCCGGTGTCCTTCGCCGACGGCTTCCAGCTTCTGGTGACCACAACGGGTTCGCTCGCCGCGCTCAATGCCGATCTTAGGGCCCACGGGGCCGAGACGGTCGGCATGGAGCGGTTCCGGCCGAATATTGTGCTCGATTGCGCGGAAGCCTGGGCGGAGGACGGCTGGACCGGCATAGAGATTTCCGGCATCCGTTTCGACTTCGTCAAGCCCTGCGCACGCTGCATCATGACCACGCAGGACCAGGCGACCGGATCGCGCGACGGCGCCAATCCGCTGCCGGCAATGGGTCGGATCCGCATGTCGGCGGACAGGCGTGTGCCCGGACCGCTGTTCGGCTGGAACACCGTGCCGCGCGGCGAAGGTCTGCTGCGCGTTGGCGATGCGGTGAAAGTCTCCGGAACGCGGGACGAGCGCTGGCCGCTGAAGCGACGGGGCTGAAGTTCAGGTCGTTTCCTGTCTCTCCAGCGCCTTCAGCGTTGCCGCGATGAAACTGTCGCGGGCGCCGTCCGGCTTGATCCCGCGCGGTTCGTAGACGTGACGATCGAGAAAGAAACCGGTCAAACGAAAGCCAGCGGAAAGACCATTCGGATCGGCGGCCTCGTTGAGATCGGTCCTCAGAAAATCCGGAAGCGCCAGCATCCGGTCGGCATAGGGCGCGCCGGCATCCCGCGACACCGCCCTGCCCGATTTCGGCGACACATAGACAAGATCGACCACGGAACCGTTGGCGGCGCAGCGCGCCAGATCAAGCCCGAAACCGAGTTCGTTCAGAAGCGCCAGTTCGAAGCGGACGAAAAGCTCACCCGCCGATGCCGGGTCATCGAGATGGGCGATGATCACCTCGACGGCTTCGCACAGGTGCCGGTGCGGATCGCGTTCCGGAAGCAGGCGCAGCAGCGCCGCCATGGCCCGCATGCCGTGCAGCGCGGTTGCCGACTGCATCAGGAGCCCAGCACGCTGGCTGAGCGGCTCCACCCGGAACTCGCCGAGATGCTCGGAAAGCCTGGCCCGCCAGATGAGCGAGACCCGGTTACCGGGTTGCAGAACCGGCCGCATGGCGCGCGAGCGTCCGCCGCGCACCAGCCCCAGATGCCGGCCATGGGCAAGCGTCATCACCTCGGCAATGGCGCTGGTCTCGCCGTGGCGGCGCATGCCCAGAACAATGCCTTCGTCCTGCCATTCCATTGCTCACACCGCCCGGCTTTCACTGCGAATAGTCGAGCCCCATCTCGCGATAGCGCTCCGGATCGTCGCCCCAGTTCTCGCGCACCTTGACGAACAGGAACAGATGGACCTTCTGTTCGAGGATCTCGGACAGCTCCTTGCGGGCGGCCATGGAGATAGACTTGATCGCCTCGCCGCCCTTGCCGAGCGCGATCTTCTTCTGGCTGTCGCGTTCCAGATAGACCACCTGCTCGATGCGCACCGAGCCGTCCTTGCGCTCTTCCCATTTCTCGGTTTCCACATGGGCGGAGTAAGGCAGCTCCTGGTGAAGGCGCAGGAAGAGCTTTTCGCGGGTAATTTCCGCGGCCAGCTGGCGCATCGGCAGATCGGAAATCTGGTCCTCGGGATAGTACCACGGGCCCTCCGGCAAGGCTTTCGACAGATAGTCCATCAGGTCGTCGCAACCCGAACCATTGGTGGCCGAGATCATGAAGGTCTGCTCGAAACCGATCGCCTCGTTGGCGGCCGCCGCAAGCTTCAGCAGGTCCTCGTGGCGAACGCGATCAATCTTGTTCAGCACCAGGATCTTCGGCTGGCGGACTTCTTTCAGGCCCTCCAGAATGGCTTCCGCATCACCCTTCAGTCCGCGCTCGGCATCGATCAGCATCATGATGAGATCGGCATCGCGCGCGCCGCTCCAGGCCGCCAGCACCATGGCGCGGTCCAGCCGGCGGCGCGGCTTGAAGATACCGGGCGTATCCATGAAAACGATCTGGGCATTGTCATGAATGGCAATCCCGCGCAACGTCGCCCGCGTGGTCTGCACCTTGTGGCTGACGATCGAGACCTTGGCGCCGACAAGCCGGTTGACCAATGTCGACTTGCCGGCATTGGTCGGGCCGATCAGCGCGACGAAGCCGGAGCGGGTCGCGGCTATCTCTGCACCAGTTTCTTCGTCTGTCATTTGTTTCTCCTGCGGCTCACGCCAGAAAGCGAAAGACGATAAAACATTTTGAATTCAATATATTGTTACGCCAAACTAAACGCATTCATGAATGCGAGAAGCGTCAACTCCCGGCTGTCCAGACGCCTTCGCGCTCCAGGAGCTTTGTCGCGGCAACCTGCTCGGCCGCGCGCTTGGAGCGATCAACGCCGACCTCCGGCGCGACGCCCTTCACAGTGACCTTGACAGTAAACCGCGGCTCATGATCCGGCCCCGACCTGTCCTCGACGTGATAGACCGGTGTTTCGCCGTGATTGGCATGCGCCCATTCCTGCAGTTCCGTCTTGGCATCGCGCCTGAGCGTTACGCCGTCCTCGAACAGCGGCTTCCAGTGCATCTCGATGAAGCGGCGCGCGGGCTCCAGGCCACCCTCCATATAGATCGCCGCGATCACGCTCTCGACCACGTCGGCGCGGATCGAAAGCACGCGCTTGCCCGTCAGTTTCTTCACGTCCTGACCGGTCTTGATGAACCGGTGCAGGCCGAGATCGTCGGCGACCCGGGCGCAGGCCTCCGCGCTCACCAGCTGGTTGAGACGAACGGAAAGCTCGCCCTCGCTCGCTGTCGGGAAAAGCTTGAACAGGTTCTCCGCGATCACCAGCCCCAGCACGCGGTCGCCGAGGAACTCCATACGTTCGTAATTGCCGTCCTTGCCGCTGCGCGCGCTCGAATGGGTCAGGGCCCGCGCGATCCGTTCCCGATCCGAAAATTCGAAACCGATCAGCCTCGCCAGCGCATCGACGTCTTCCTCTCTTGCGTCCCGTGCCGCCATTCAGCCACCGATGACCTTGAACAGGCGGTCCCAACGCATGTTGAACGGCCATTTCCAGATCTCGGCGAAGGAGGTGTCGTTGCCGAGCGAGAAGAAGATCAGGCTGGCGCGGCCGACGAGGTTCTCCGCCGGCACGAAGCCGACATCGAAACGACTGTCGAGCGAATTGTCGCGGTTGTCGCCCATCATGAAGTAATGCCCCTCGGGCACGATGAATTCGCGGGTGTTGTCGCCCGGCGAATTGCGGATCTCGTCGAGCGTATCGTAGCTCACGCCATCGGGAAGGGTTTCGCGGAAGACCGGGATGTCGCGGCCCGGATCCCGGCGGTAATCGGAGGTGAAGGTGCCGTCGGCGGTGCGCGGAACCGGCTCCCCGTTCAGGTAGAGAATGCCGTTCTGCACCTGGACCCGGTCGCCCGGCAGACCGATCACGCGCTTGATGTAGTCGACACTCGGATTCGGCGGATAACGGAACACCACGACGTCGCCGCGATCGGGATCGGAGCCGAAAATGCGGCCCTCGAAGAGGTTGGGCGAGAACGGCAGCGAATAGCGCGAATAGCCGTACGAGAACTTGTTGACGAACAGATAGTCGCCCACCAGCAGCGTCGGCATCATCGAACCGGAAGGAATGGTGAAGGGCTGAAACAAAAATGTCTTGATGACAAGAGCGAGAAGCAGCGCCTGAACAATGACTTTGACATTGCTCCAGAGCGAGCTCTCCTTTTTTTCTTCTTCTTCGGCCACGCTTTGTTTCCTTCTTACACCCAGGCAGTCCGTTTGCCTGAGCTTTAGCCCCTCCATGCGGCACGGGCAATGTTTTTAAACGAAATTGCCGCCTCTACACAGCCTCGATGATGACGAAGGCCTGGGCGAGCGGGTAGTCATCGGTGATCGTCAGGTGGATGCGCGCCGTCATCCCATCCGGCGTCAACCCGGCAAGGTGCTCGGCGGCCCGGCCGGTCAGTTCCATGGTCGGCTTTCCGCCGTCAAGATTGACCACGCCCATCTCCCGCCAGAACACGCCGCGGGCAATGCCTGTGCCGAGCGCCTTGGCGCAGGCCTCCTTGGCGGCGAAACGCTTGGCGTAGGATGCCGCGCGATTGCGTCGCTCGTCAGACCGTTGCTGCTCGATCTGCGTGAAACAGCGCGCGGTGAAGCGATCGCCGTGGCGCTCGATCGATTTCTCGATCCGTCTGATATCGATGAGATCACTGCCCATTCCGAGGATCATCGTATTGTTCTCCGCATCGGATCAGCTCTTGCTGCCCTCGGCGGCCCGGTTTTCCTGCGGCTTGTTGCCGCGCGCCTCGAGCATTGCCTGCCGCCGCTGCTGGAAGGACTGCACGGCAAAATAGGTCAGCCCGTAGAACAGGGCGCCGCTCAAAAGCGCCGGCAGCACCGCGCCGACGGCCATCGGCTCCAGCAGGGGGCGCCAGAGATCGGAGAGCTCGAAGCGATGGACCATGTCGACAAGGTCGATATGGTCGCGCCCGCCGACATCGCGCCCGAGCAGCACGCTGCCGAACCGCCAGGTGGAGAGCCAGATGAAGGGAAAGGTGAGCGGATTGCCGAAAGCCGTGCCGAGGGCCGCCGCTGCGTAATTGCCGCCGAAGAGGAAGGCCAGCAGAAAGGCCGAGAGAAAATGACCGCCGATGAAGGGCGTCCATGAGACGGCGACGCCGGCCGCAATGCCCATGGCGATCGCATGCGGCGTCGCCCTCAGCCGCACCGTGCGGTGATAAAGATAGACCGGCACGCGCCAGAAGCCCTTCTTGGGCCAGATCGCGGCGCGAAACCGTTGCCAATAGTTTGCCTGGGAACGTCTCTTAAAAAGCATCGCCTACTTTTGACATCTGGCGGAGGGATTGCAAGGGCGTAGACGGTTTCTTCGCCCGCTGCAACACCGATCGCCGGGCACGGCGACGGCGGGGCCGAAACAAGGCGCCGGGCGGATCAAGCGCATATCCGTCCGCCGGCTTCACACGCCAGATGTCGCCCGCCGAGGGCTGGCCGGTCAACCTTCCTTCTGTTCATCGGAACGGTGTTGCGGCGTCGGCCGGTTGGGGTCGAAATTGTGGTCGATATTGTCGATCACATGCTTGACGCCGTCGACCTCCTTGTCGGTGACCTTGGGACTGGTAAAGCGCTTGAAGAAGCGCGTCAGACGATCCAGCATCGCAAACCTTCCTTTCCTCGTTCGCTATGTCCGAGAGAGACAACAAGCGTTAACAGAAAGACGCGGCGAAATCGTGGAAAGTTCCATATTTTCGCGGTTGCCGCGCTATTCGAAAAGACGGTTTACCGTGGCAACGCAATCGAGCGCCTTGAGCTGGTTCAATGTCTGCGTCAACTGGCGCAGGTCCCAGACTTCCATATCCATCGTCACCTCGGCGAAATCCTCGGCGACGACCTTCATCTGGATCGCGCGGATATTGACGCCGAGCGTCGCGATCGTCTCCGTGATCCGGGCGAGCGTGCCCGGCTCGTTCAGGACGCTGATGCCGACGCGGGCGCGGAAGCGCTTGTCGTTGGTGGAATCGATGTCCCAGCGGATGTCGATCCAGCGGTCGGGCTCGTCATCGAAATGCTGCAGGTCCGGAGACTGTATCGGGTAGACGGTGATGCTGCCGTCATCTCCGGCGATGCCGACGATCCGGTCCCCCGGCACGGCGCCGGACGGCGCAAAACGCACGGTCGCTCCGGCGTTGAGTCCGCGCAGCGGAAAGCCTGCCCCCGCTTCGCCGCCATCCGTCGTTTCCGGAAGCTTGAAGGCCATGCCCTCGCCTTTCGGAAGGTTGACCCAACCTTCCTCGCTGCTCGGCTTGATCGTGACGCGCTCGTCCTTGTGGTCGGGAAAGACAGCGCGCAGCACATCGCTCGACGACATTTCGTTGCGGCCAACCGCGGCGATCACATCCTCGACATCGCTCTGTCCGAGCCGGTGCAGCACCGTCGACAGC
The DNA here is from genome assembly GCF_984369615.1 of Martelella sp. Taxonomy (NCBI): domain Bacteria; kingdom Pseudomonadati; phylum Pseudomonadota; class Alphaproteobacteria; order Hyphomicrobiales; family Aurantimonadaceae; genus Martelella; species Martelella sp. The sequence continues at coordinate 10,388 of NZ_CFHTCS010000090.1, forward strand.
ACCTCGCGCGAAAAGGTCTTTCCGGAGCGGGCGAAGGTGCGCTCCAGGATGCGGTAGCCGAGACCGCTGTACTGCTTGCGGATTGCCGCCCGCGTGGCGCGGCGAATGGCCGCGCGCGCCTTGCCCGTGACCACGATGCCTTCCCAGGCGGGCGGGGGAACCTGAACGCCCGAGCGAATGATCTCGACCTCGTCGCCATTGTTGAGCCTGGTGACAAGCGGCATCATCCGTCCGTTCACCTTGGCGCCCACGCAGGTGTCGCCCACATTGGTGTGCACCGCATAGGCGAAATCGATCGGCGTCGCGTCCTTCGGCAGCGCGATCAGCTTGCCCTTGGGCGTGAAGCAGAACACCTGGTCCTGGAACAGTTCCAGCTTGGTATGCTCGAGAAACTCCTCGGGACTGTCGCCCTCCGCCAGCGCCTCGATCGTCTTGCGGAACCAGGAGAAGACGCTGGTCTCCTCGTCGCCCGCCTGCCCCTTCCGGGTCTTGCCGTCCTTGTAAAGCGAATGCGCGGCGATGCCGTATTCGGCGATCTCGTGCATGTGCTTGGTGCGGATCTGCAGTTCGATGCGCTGGCGCATCGGCCCGACGATGGTGGTGTGCAGGGACTGGTAGCCGTTCTGCTTGGGGTTGGAGATATAGTCCTTGAACCGCTCCGGCACCATCCGCCACGTGGTGTGCACCAGTCCGAGCGCCCGGTAGCAGGTCTCCACCTCGTCGACGATGATGCGGAATCCGTAGAGGTCCGACATCTGCTCGAAGGAGAGCGATTTCGACTGCATCTTGTTGAAGATCGAAAACGGCTTCTTCTGCCGGCCCTTGACCTTGACGTCCTGAAGGCCGTTCTTCTGCAGAAGCGCCTTCAGTTCGTCCTCGATGCTCTTGACCAGGGCCTCGTTCTGGCCGGAGAGGTCCTGCAGCTTGCCCTTGATGGTCTGGTAGGCATCCGGATTGATATACTGGAAGGACAGGTCCTCCAGTTCCTCGCGCATGTCCTGCATGCCCATGCGGCCGGCGAGCGGCGCATAGATTTCCATCGTTTCCTCGGAAATACGCCGGCGCTTGTCCGGGCGCATGTAATAGAGCGTGCGCATATTGTGCAGCCGGTCGGCAAGCTTGACCAGCAACACGCGCACGTCATCGGCGACGGACAGGAGCAGCTTGCGCAGGTTCTCCGCCTGCTGGGCCTTGCGGGAGACGAGGTCGAGCCGCTTGATCTTGGTCAGCCCCTCGACCAGCGCGCCGATCTCATCGCCGAAAAACGCGTCGATCTCGGCCCTCGTCGCCGATGTGTCCTCAATCGTGTCATGCAAAAGCGCGACCGCGATCGTGGACTCGTCCATATGCAGGTCGGTCAGGATCGCCGCGACTTCCAGCGGATGCGAGATGTAGGGGTCGCCGCTCGCGCGCCTCTGCCGGCCATGCTTCTGCATGGCGTAGACATAGGCCTTGTTGAGCAGTGCTATGTCGGCGTCGGGCTTGTATTTCTGTACCCGCTCAACAAGTTCGTATTGCCGCATCATGGCTGAAAGACCAGGCCCGGTCGGGCGAAATACGGGTCAGGCGCGGCCCGTTCTGACAGGAAAGGGAAATGCGGTGCGGGGCACATGGACCCCGCATCACGGGCAATCAGTAGTCGTCGCCCTTTTCCGGCGGAACCAGACCCTCGATCCCGGCGCGCAGCTCTTCCTCCGACATCTGGTCGAAGGGGATGGCTTCGGGCTGGTCGGGGCGGTCTGCGGTCTCTGCGCCGACATCGTCCTCGGAAGCGGCGCTCTGCGTCTGTTCGGCTTCCGGCTCGTCCACCTCGACGTGACGCTGCAGGGAGTGAATCAGGTCTTCCTTGAGGTCGTCGGGCGAAAGTGTCTCGTCAGCGATTTCACGCAGCGCGACAACGGGGTTCTTGTCGTTATCGCGGTCGACAGTGATCGGAGCGCCCTGGGAGATGAGACGCGCACGATGTCCGGCGAGCAGAACCAGGTCGAACCGGTTGTCAACTTTGTCGATACAGTCTTCAACTGTGACACGTGCCATTGACTGTCCTTTTAGGTGATTTCTGTGGAAATGCCTCTCATAGAGACTCACATATCGGAATTCAAGAGCGCATTTTCAATCCCGCCAGGGGGTTTCGGAACAAACGATGCTTTTGTCCGTTCAAGGGATATAACTATGGGTTGAATGTTTCCGCATACGTGATTAAATCACGTAAAAGTGCGACTGGCATTTTCGAGCTGCTGCCTTTATTTTGAAGGTTCTTTATTTATCGCAATTCGGGCCCGGCCCACGCAAAACTGGTTTTAGTGAAGGGTATTTTGCATGTTTGATCCGCGCGAAAAGATTGCGCTTTTTATCGATGGAGCGAACCTCTATGCCGCTTCGAAAAGCCTGGGATTCGACATCGATTATCGGAAGCTGCTGAAAACGTTCAACAACAAGGCTTACCTCCTGCGTGCCTACTATTATACCGCGCTGATCGAGGACCAGGAGTACTCCTCGATCAGGCCGTTGATCGACTGGCTCGACTACAATGGCTACAAGGTGGTGACCAAGCCCGCCAAGGAGTTCACCGATTCCATGGGACGCCGGAAGATCAAGGGCAACATGGACATAGAGCTGGCGATCGACGCGATGGAACAGTCCGCCACGGTGGACCATCTCGTCATCTTCTCCGGCGACGGCGACTTCACCACCCTTGTCGAGGCGCTGCAACGCAAGGGGCGCAAGGTTTCCGTCGTTTCCACCATGTCGACCCAGCCGCCGATGATCGCCGATGACCTGCGCCGCCAGGCGGACCATTTCATCGATCTGGTGTCGCTGCGCGGCGAAGTCGGACGCGAACCTTCAGAGCGTCCGCAGCGGCAGGCGGAGGTTGTCTCCTCGGATTTCGACGACTGACGACCAGACCCGCGCAACCGCGCGCGGCTCTGCTGTGTTACGACTGACAGCGTTATCAGAGACTGCCCGAAAACAACCTTAGGGCGAAGAAATTATCAGCCAAGCTGCTTCAGGAGCCTGCTCTTTTCGCGATTCCAGTCGCGCTTCTTGACCGTCTCGCGCTTGTCGTGCGCCTTTTTGCCCTTGCCCAGCGCCAACTGCAGCTTCGCCAGTCCCCGTTCATTGAAATAGAGCTTCAACGGAATAAGGGTCATGCCCTCGCGGTTGACCGCCGAGCGCAACCGGTTGATCTCCCGTCGGCCGAGAAGCAGCTTCCGGCGGCGGCGCGGCTCGTGGTTGAAGCGATTGCCCTGCAGATATTCCGGCAGATAGGAGTTGATCAGCCACATCTCGCCGTCCTCGTCGGAGGCGTAGGATTCGGCGATATTGGCCTTGCCCTCGCGCAGCGACT
>NZ_CFHTCS010000091.1:0-13641 GCF_984369615.1 Martelella sp.
TGGGGCGGTGTTAACGCCCGGCAGCCCGCGCGCGGCCATCCGCGCCGGCGTCGGCATGGTGCATCAGCATTTCTCGCTGGCTCCGAACCTTACCGTGCTGGAAAACGTGATGACCGGGACGGAGAGCCTGTTTTCCTTCGCCTCCGACACGAAATCCGCCCGCCGCAAGCTTGCCGACATCGCCGGCCGCTTCGGCCTTGCCGTCAATCCGGATGCCCGCGTCGGCGATCTTTCGGTCGGCGAACAGCAGCGCGTCGAAATTCTGAAGGCGCTTTATAACGACGCCAGAATTCTCGTACTGGACGAGCCGACGGCGGTGCTGACCGGGCCGGAAGCGGAAAAACTCTTCGCGACGCTGAAGGAGATGGCGGCGCAGGGCCTGTCGCTGATCTTCATCTCCCATAAGCTGGATGAGGTGATGGCGGCGGCCGATCGCGTCGTCGTGCTGCGCGGCGGGCGACAGGTGGCCGAGCGCAAGGCCTCTGAAACCAGCAAGGCGGAGCTCGCGGAACTGATGGTCGGCCGCAAGGTGGAACGGCCCGTGCGCGAGCCGGCGACCCCCGGTCCGGTCGTCCTCGAAGCCGTTGGCATAACGGTCCGGGTCGATGGCGTCGACCGGCTGAAGTCCGTCGACTTCATGCTCCATGCCGGCGAGGTGCTCGGTATTATCGGCGTTTCCGGCAATGGTCAGGCGACGCTGGCGGCACTCCTGAGCGGCACGGCGAAACGGGCGTCGGGCGATCTCGTGCTCTTCGGTCGCGGTGTCGGCGACCTCACCGTGGCCGAGGCCATATCCGAGGGCATTGGCCGCGTGCCGGAAGACCGCAATGGCGAGGGCGCGATCGGCGAAATGGCGATCTGGGAGAATGCCGTTCTGGAGCGGATTTCCGATTATGCGAAAAACGGTCTGGTGCAGCGCGGGGCGGCCATTAATTTTGCCAGCCAGATCATCGAGACTTTCGATGTGCGCGGCGGCACGCCGACAAGCCGCACGCGGCTGTTGTCCGGCGGCAACATGCAGAAGCTCATCCTGGGGCGGAACCTGATCGAGCACCCGAAAATCCTGTTGGCGGCGCAGCCGGCGCGCGGGCTGGACGAGGGCGCGGTTGCCGCCGTGCATGAGCGCATTCTTGAAGCGCGGCGGGCGGGCACGGCGGTGCTGCTGATTTCCGAAGATCTCGACGAGGTGATGGCGCTTGCCGATCGCGTCCAGGCAATCGTCGGCGGCAGGCTGTCGCCGCCGGTTGCCGCCGAAGAGGCCAATACGCAGATGCTCGGCCTGATGATGGCCGGTGAATGGACGGAGAACGCCGATGCGGTTTGAACGGCGCGAACACCGCCCGGCCGCGCTCGTCATCGCAACGCCGTTGATCGCGGTTGCGGCGGCGCTGGCGCTTGCGGGCATCCTGATCGCGCTTGCCGGCGCGCCGGTGCCGGAAGCCTACTGGAAGATCCTCGTCGGCGCCTTCGGCTCGAAACTGTCGATCACCGAGACCCTGACGCGGGCGACGCCGCTGATCCTCACCGGCCTTGCCGCAGCCGTCGCCTTCCGCGCCAGGCTGTGGAATATCGGCGGGGAGGGACAGTTCTATCTCGGCGCGATCGCAACCGCTGCCGTTGGCGCGCATCTGACGGCGGGCCTGCCGGGCTTCGTGCAGATGCCGATCCTGATGGCATCAGGCGCTGTCGCGGGCATGATCCTGCTTCTGGTGCCGCTCTGGCTGAGGCTTCGGTTTTCGGTCGACGAAGTGGTGACGACGCTTCTGCTGAACTTCGTCGCCATCCTCTTCGTTTCCATGCTGATCGACACGGTGCTGAAGGATCCGATGGCCTTCGGCTGGCCGCAGTCGGAAGCCGTCGAGCGGGCCGCGCGCCTGCCGAAGCTTGTGGACCGCTCGCGGCTGCATATCGGTCTTCTCGTCGCCATTGCCTTTGCCTTCATCGTCCATTTCATCCAGTCGCGGACGACGTTTGGCATGCGCTCCCGCGCGGCCGGGCTCAACCCCAGTGGCGCCATCTTTGCCGGCGTGCCGCTCGGGCGCACGCTGGTGCTCGTCGCCATGCTGTCCGGCGGGCTTGCGGGCCTTGCCGGCAGTATCGAGGTGCTGGGCGTCAAGGGCTATGTCACGACCGACCTTTCGCCCGGCTATGGTTATTCCGGCATCGTTGTCGCCATGCTTGCCAATCTCCATCCCATCGGCGTCGTGCTGGCCGCGCTCTTTACCGCCGTCATGTTCGTCGGCGCGGATGGCATGAGCCGTTCGCTCGGCATCCCGACCTATATCGCCGACGTCACCGTGGCGTTGTCGCTGATCTCCATGCTGGTCGCCGTCTTCTTCACGCAGTACAGGGTGCGCCGATGAACGCGATTGTCGATATCCTTGCCTCCGCCGGACTCTGGGCCGCCGTGCTGCGGATCGCGACGCCGCTGATCCTTGGCACGCTCGGCGCGCTGTTGTCGGAACGCTCCGGCGTGCTAAACCTCGGCATCGAGGGCATCATGACCTTCGGCGCGATGATTGGCTGGCTTGCCGTGTTCAATGGCGCGGATCTGTGGACCGGGCTTCTGGTGGCGGCCCTTGGCGGCGCGGTCTTTGGCGCGCTGCATGCCGTGCTCACCGTCACGCTCGGGCTGTCGCAGCATGTTTCGGGCCTCGGGGTAACGCTGTTTGCCTCAAGCTTTGCCTATTACGTCTTCCGGCTGATGGTGCCGGTTTCCGGCTCGCCGCCCACGATCGAGCCGTTTCAGCCGGTCAGTATTCCGGGCCTTTCCGATCTGCCCTTCATCGGCCCCGCCTTCCTCACCCAGACCGCGCCGACCTATCTCGCCATCGCGCTGGCGATCCTGCTGGCCTATGTGCTGGCCAAAACCCCGCTTGGCCTTGCCGTGCGCATGGCCGGCGAAAATCCGCATGCGGCGGAGGCGCAGGGCGTCAATCCTATGGTGATGCGCTATGGCGCGGTGATCGTCGGCAGCGCGCTGATGGGCGTGGGCGGCGCGTTCCTGACGCTTTCGGCCTTCAACTCCTTTTTCCCGACCATGGTGCAGGGGCGCGGCTGGATCTGCATCGCGCTCGTCGTCTTTGCCTCCTGGCGACCGGAGCGGGCGCTGTTCGGGGCGCTGCTCTTTGCCTTTTTCGACGGCTTCCAGCTGCGCCTGCAGACCGCGCTCGATGGCGCGGTGCCCTACCAGATATTCCTGATGATCCCGTATATTCTCTCCATCGCCGCCCTTGCCGTGATGGCGCGCCGCGCCCGCGTGCCGCAGGCGCTGATGCAGCCTTATCGACGCGGGGAAAGATGAGGGGATACGACAATCAATCTCTCCCCTTGAGGGAGAGATGCCCCGACAGGGGCAGAGAGGGGTGAAGCCTCTCGCCATGTTCAGCGTATGCGGCTTTTGCCCGATACCCCCCTCTGCCGCTTTCGCGGCATCTCCCCCTCAAGGGGGGAGATCGATCGCGGCAAGGGGTCGAGACAACAGACCGGCCGGTTTTCCGGCATTACCTAAAGGCCAAGACCATGTTCGATCTCATCATCAAAAACGCCAACCTTCCCGATGGCCGCAGGGGCATGGATATCGGCATTGCCGGCGGCAGGATCGCAGCCATTGAAGCCAATCTCGCGGCCGAGCCGGGCGCGGTCATCGACGCGACCAATCGTCTGGTCTCGCCGCCTTTCGTCGACCCGCATTTCCACATGGACGCGACGCTGTCGCTCGGCCTGCCGCGCATGAATGTCTCCGGCACGCTGCTGGAGGGCATAGCGCTCTGGGGCGAATTACGGCCGACACTGACGAAGGACGCGCTTGTCGAGCGTGCGCTTGCCTATTGCGACCTCGCCGTCAGCCAGGGCCTTCTACATATACGCACCCATGTCGATACGTCTGATCCGAAACTGGTGACCGTTGAGGCGATGCTGGAAGTCAAGGGGAAGGTCGCGCCCTATATCGACCTTCAGCTCGTCGCCTTCCCGCAGGATGGCTACTATCGCGCGGAAGACGGCGTCAAATCGCTGGAACGGGCGCTGGATATGGGCGTCGATGTCGTTGGCGGCATTCCGCATTTCGAACGCACCATGGCCGACGGCGCGAAATCGGTTGAGGCGCTCTGCCGGATTGCCGCCGAGCGCGGCCTGCCGGTCGACATGCATTGCGATGAGACCGACGACCCGCTGTCGCGCCACATCGAGACGCTTGCCGCCGAGACGGTGCGCTTCGGCCTTCAGGGCCGGGTGGCGGGTTCGCATCTCACCTCGATGCATTCGATGGACAATTACTATGTCTCCAAGCTGATCCCGTTGATGGCGGAGGCGGAAATCAACGCCATTCCCAACCCGCTGATCAACATCATGCTGCAGGGCCGTCACGACACGTTTCCGAAGCGGCGCGGCATGACGCGGGTGCGCGAGCTGCTGGCCGCCGGCATCAATGTCGCCTTCGGTCATGACTGCGTGATGGACCCCTGGTATTCCATGGGCTCCGGCGACATGCTGGAGGTCGCGCATATGGCGGTTCATGTGGCGCAGATGTCCGGCGTCGACGACAAGCGGGCGATCTATGACTGCATCACGGTCAATTCGGCGAAGGCGCTGGGGCTTGAGAACTATGGTCTTGAGACCGGCAACCCGGCGAACCTCGTCATCCTTCAGGCCGAGGACGTGGTGGAGGCGCTGCGTCTGAAGCCGACGCGGCTTGCCGTGCTGCGCGAGGGCCGGGTGATCGCGAAGACCGCGCCGAAACTTGCCAGCCTGTCGCTGCCAGGCCGCTCGCCGGAACTCGATCCCGGCATCAACCCGACGGGGCGGCCAGCCTTTTGATGATCTGAACAAATGGCCGGCGAAACCGTTTCGCCGGAGGCACGTCATTTCGGACGGGACAATCAATTTCGCAAAACCGGAAAGGAAAAGCCTATGCAGTACCGCACACTCGGCCGCTCGGGCCTGAAAGTCTCCGCGCTCACGCTCGGCACCATGACCTTCGGCGGCAAGGCTGCCTTCTCCAAGACCGGCAATACCGATCTTCAAGGGGCGAAGCGCCAGTTCGACATGTGTGTCGATGCCGGCGTCAACATGATCGATACGGCTGACGTCTATTCCGCCGGCGTTTCGGAGGAAATCGTCGGCGAGGCGATCGCCGACAAGCGCGACCGCCTGCTGCTCGCCACCAAGGCGCGCTTCCCCGCTTTCGAGCAGGGGCCGAACGATCGCGGCCTCTCGCGCCATCATCTGGTGCGCGCCTGCGAGGCCAGTCTGAAGCGGTTGAAGACCGACCATATCGACATGTACTGGCTGCACCAGTGGGACGGGCAGACGCCGCTGGAGGAAACGCTCGCAGCCCTCGACGATCTCGTCCGGGCCGGCAAGATCCGCTATGTCGGCGTGTCCAATTTCTCCGGATGGCACCTGATGAAGACGCTGGGCATTGCCGAGAAGGAAGGGCTCGTGCGGCCCGTAGCGCAGCAGATCCATTATACGCTTCAGGCGCGTGAGGCCGAATATGAACTGATGCCGATCGCGCTCGATCAGGACATCGGCATCGTCGTCTGGTCGCCGCTCGCCGGCGGGCTTCTCTCCGGCAAATACCGCCGCAACCAGCCGGAACCCGAGGGCACGCGCCGCGCCGCCGAATGGAACGAGCCGCCGGTCCGCGATATCGAAGCGCTCTATGACATCGTCGAGGTGCTGATCGACATCGCCTCCGCCAGGGGCGCGACGCCGGCGCAGGTGGCGCTCGCCTGGCTCTTGGCCCGTCCGGGCATCGCTTCCCTCATCGTTGGCGCGCGCACCGATGCGCAACTCGCCGACAATCTCGGCGCGGCCGAACTGACGCTGAGCGAGGAGGAAATGTCACGACTTGAGGCCGTCAGCCGGCCGCCGCTTCTCTATCCCTACTGGCACCAGGCATGGACGGCCTCCGACCGGTTGTCGAAGGCCGATCTGGCGCTGATCGCGCCGTTTCTGGAGGACTGAGGCTCAGCGCCCGCCCTCGATCTTGCGGAAGCGCTGGGCGACGCCGGCCGGGCCGTAGGGGTAATCCGGCATGGTCTGGGTGCTGACCTCGGTGAGCCGGTTGATCTCCGCTTCCGAAAGCTTCAGGTCTGCCGCGCCGAGATTGTCGGCAAGCTGGGCCTCCGTGCGCGCGCCCAGAATGACGGAGGTGACCGCCGGTTGGGCGGCAAGCCAGGCGAGCGCCACCTGCGCCATGCTGGCGTTGTGGGCTCCAGCGATGTCCTCCAGCGCGCCGAGCACCTCCCAGGTCACGGATTTGGCATTGTGCTTGTCATAGGCCTCCATGCCGCGTTCGGGGTTCTCGCCAAGCCTTGTGGCGCCGGTCGGCATCTGGTCGCGCTTGTACTTGCCGGAAAGCCAGCCGCCGGCGAGCGGCGACCAGGGCAGGAGGCCCATGCCCGCATCCTCGCAGGCCGGCACGATCTCGTGCTCGATGCCGCGCGCCAGAAGATTGTATTGCGGCTGCAGCGTTACCGGCGCCGCAAAACCGCTCGACCTGGCGATCCAGACGGCCTTGGTGAGCTGCCAGCCGATGAAGTTGGAAAAGCCGTAGTAAGCGATCTTTCCGCTCGAAATGGCGTCATCGAGAAACCGCAGGGACTCTTCCAGCGGCGTCAGCGCGTCAAAGGCGTGAAGCTGGTAAAGGTCGATCTGCTCGACGCCGAGGCGCGCCAGCGAGGCATCGAGCGCCTCGGCCAGGTTCTTGCGCGAAAGGCCGATCCGGTTCGGACCGTCGCCCATCGGAAAGCGCGCCTTGGTCGCGACCACCAGTTCCCTGGTGATCCCCGGCTTCTGCTTAAGCCAGCGGCCGACGATTTCCTCCGAGAGGCCGGTCGAATAGACATTGGCCGTATCGATGAAATTGCCGCCGGCCTCCACATAGGCATCCATCAGGCGGAAGGACGTCGCCTCGTCGGCCTCGTCACCGAAGGTCATGGTTCCGAGGCAGAGATTGGTGACGACGGCGCCGCTGTTCCCAAGTCTGCGATATTCCATGATATTCTCCTGTTACTTCGGCGCAGACTATTCTGCGCATGATTGCTCGATCAGCGCGCCGCCCAGTTGGCGCCGCGGCGGAAGATGGTCGCCATCTCCGGAACCTGAAACTCGCTCGCCACATGGCCAAGCGAGGAATAGAAAACCCGTCCCTTGCCGTGGCGGCGCTTCCACACCACGGGCATGACCACGCCGTCGATCCATTCGGCATGGTCGCCGGCAAAAGTGGTGGTCGCCAGCACCTCGTTGGACGGGTCGACATGCATGTAATACTGTTCTGAAGTGTAGGGGAAATCCGAGATGCCTTCCATGATCGGATCGTCCGGTTTCGTGACATTCACCCGGTAGTCGATGATGTTGCCGGGGTGGGCGACCCATTGCCCGCCGATGATGAACTGGTAGTCGACCGAATCGCGAAAGGCGTCACCCGCCCCGCCGTGATAGCCGGCAATGCCGACGCCGCTCTCGACGGCGGCCGAAAGGTTCTTCACCTCCTCCTTCTCGATCTTCGACATGGTCACGATCGGCACGATCAGGCTCAAATCCTTGATCTGCGGGTCGGCGAAGGCCTCGGTGGAATGCTCCACATAGACCTTGAAACCGTCCTCCTGCAGCATGTCGCGGATGATATGGGCGCATTCCTCCGGCTCGTGGCCGCTCCAGCCGCCCCAGACGATGAGTGCTTCGCGCATGTTTGTTCTCCTCTTGGCATCAGCCGGCGCCGCGCCGGCCGGTTTGAATTTCTGTCGCCTTCGGCCTATTTGCCGAGCACGCCGTTGACGAGTGATTCCGACAGCGGCGCAGGACGCCGGACGGATGTGCTGATCTCGACCGTTCGTCCCGTTTCGGCAGCGCGCTCAAAGGCTTCCATCACTTCCAGCACATGCAGCGCCAGTTCGCCGTTTGCGCGATGCGGCCGGTTGTTGCGGATCGCATAGGCCATATCGGCAAGGCCGATCGAGCGGTAATTGCCGTCGGCATAGGGCTGGTCGACGGGGTAGTCCTCGAAGTCGCCGCCCTTCTTCAGCAGCGAGACCGGCCCCTTGAAAAAATTGGGGTCGGGCACGAGCAGCGTGCCCTCAGTGCCGTAGACCTCAATCGGCAGGTGCTTGTGACCGGCAACGTCGAAGCTCATCGTCAGCTGCACCACCGCGCCGTTCTCGAAGGAGAGCGCACCGGCGATATGGGTGGGCACCTTCACTGAGATCATCTCACCGCGGCGCGGCTCGCTGGTGATCGTCCGCTCCTTGCGCAGCATGGTGGCAAAACCTGCCACCTTCCTGACCGGACCGAAAAGATTGACGAGGTCGGTGATGTAATAGGGGCCCATGTCGAGCATCGGGCCGCCGCCGATATCGTAATAGAAATCGGGATTCGGATGCCAGGATTCATGTCCCGGCCGCATGAAGCTCGCCGTGCCGCCGACGGCAAGGCCGAGCGCGCCGCTGTCGACGACCGCGCGGGCCGTCTGGTGGCCGCCGCCGAGGAAGGTGTCGGGGGCTGCGCCGATCCTGAGGCCGGCTTTCTCTGCCGCTTCGGCGAGCCTTTGTCCTTCCGAAAAATTGATGCCGAGCGGCTTTTCCGAATAGGTGTGCTTGCCGGCCGCAAGCGCCTTCAGGCCCACCTCCACATGGGCGCGGGGAATGGTGAGATTGAGGATGATCTCGATCTTCGGGTCCGCCATCAAAGCATCGATCGTGCTGACGGGGACGCTGAATTCAGCTGCCTTTGCTTCTGCTGCCGCCCGGTTGAGGTCGGCGACGCCGCGGATGTCGAGAATGTCGAATTCCGCCATCGCCTTCAGGTAGGCGCCCGAAATATTGCCGCATCCGATGATGCCGATGCCGACTTTTTCCATCTTTCACTCCTCCCGAAAGTAAAAAACGCCCCGCAATGCTCAAAGCGCGGGGCCGGTTGTGCTCCATGGCGATTCATAGAGCTCGTAAAGGGCGACGGCCGCTGCCCCGCGCGCCCAGAAGAAATCGTCGGCGTCATCGAAAACCAGTTCGCTGACATCGGCGAGGGACGGCGGGATCGCGCAGTTGAAACCTTCCGTCAGCCTGTCGATGAAGGGCTTGCCGAGGGCGAGGCTGGCACCCACCAGAATGACGCGGGGCGGGGCGAAAAGCGTGACGATATTGGCGACCGTCACGCCGACGGCCTCACCGGCGCGTTCGGCCGCGGAGATGATCTGCGTATCCTTTGCCGCAATCAGCGTCTGGGCGTGCGAAATACCGCGGCCGAGCCTGATCGCATCGGCGTAGAGCCCTCCGCGGGGGCCTTCGCCCAGAATAGCGCTCTCTCCCGCAAGGCTTGCCAGCCGGGAAATGCCGTCGGCGCTGCTGCCAAGGACGAGGTCGCCAAGATTGTGGCTGAGCCCGCCCGCGCCGCGGAAAAGCTCCCTGTTGTGCAGAACGCCGAGGCCGAGCGAGCGCTCCAGCGAAATCAGCACCATATCATCCAGATGCCGCGCCTTGCCGAACCAGTGGTGGGCGAGCGTCACGGCATGGACGTCGCTTTCCACGATCGTGCGAATGCCGAAGCGCGGCGACATCACCGCGGCGAAATCCACGTTTTCGTCGCTGAAGATCGGACTTGAGCGCACCACGCCGGTGCGGTGCTCGACCACGCCCGGAATGCCGAGGCAGATCATGTCGATTTCGGAAAGCGTCAGCCCCGTATCCATCACGCAGGCGCGCACGCCGTCCTCGACCAGATCGGCGATCACGTCGATCGGCATGTGGTCGATGCGCACCGGCAGCGAGAATTCCGACAGCACTTCGCCGGAGAAGTTGGCGACCACGAAGGTCATGCGCGCGGCGGCGATCTTTGCGCCGACGATGCGCGAGGCCTCGGGGTTGAGTTCCAGCATCACCCTCGGTCGGCCGCGGGCCGCGGCGTTGCGCAGGTCGCCTTCATGGCGCGAGAGGATGAGGCCGTCGTCGATCAGCGACGCGGTGATGGCGGAGACCGTGCTGGTCGACAACTCCGTGCGCCTGCTGATCTCGATGCGCGAAATCGGGCCGTTGCGGCGGATCGTATCCAATACGCTCAGCCGGTTGATGGCCCGCATGAGTTCCGGGTCGGCAGTTTTCATGTTCCTCCCAATGCGCTCTATTTGTCCGCATCGCGAATTAAATCGCCGGAAGTTTTAGTCCCGTTTATCCTCGCCGCGCAAGGGAATTCTCGCCGATTTTCCGACAATTGCGAGGGAAGCGGAGGGAGACGTGGAAAATGGGAGTTGACAAAAATCCAGTCTGGCCGTTTATTTAATCCGGAGACTGAAAAAAGTGCTTTGGGAGGAGTGCAAATGTCAGGACTACGCAAATGGCTGCGCCACAGCGCGGCCGTTGCCGTGAGCATTGCCGCTCTGGCAGCGACCAGCGCGACGGCATCCGCTGATACTACCATCAAATGGCTGCACCTGGAAAACCAGGAGCCGGTCCTCGAGCTCTGGAACCAGATTGTCGACGAATACGAACAGGCCAATCCTGGCGTGACGATCGACATGCAATTCCTCGAAAATCAGGCCTTCAAGGCCAAATTGCCGACATTGCTGCAGTCGTCGGAAGTGCCGAGCATGTTCTATACCTGGGGCGGCGGCGTGTTGAAGGCGCAGGGTGAAACCGGCGTGCTGCGCGACATCACCCCGGCGCTCGATGCCGACGGCGGCAAGTGGCGCAACCAGCTCAATGCCTCGTCCATCGATGGCATGACGATCGACGGCAAGGTCTGGGCCGCGCCGACGCAGACGGGCGTCGTTTCCTTCTTCTACAACAAGGAACTCTTCGAAAAGGCCGGCGTGGACGGCGCCCAGATCAAGACCTGGGATGACTTCATTAGCGCCGTGAAGACGCTCAAGGATGCCGGCATAACCCCGATCGCCGGCGGCGGCGGCGACAAGTGGCCGCTACATTTCTACTGGAGCTACCTCGCCATGCGCGAGGCGGGCCAGGACGGCTTTGCCGCAGCCAAGGCCGGCGAAGGCGACGGTTTTGCCGGAGAACCCTTTGTCAAGGCCGGCGAGCTTGCCGCGGAACTCGGCGCGCTCGAGCCGTTCCAGAACGGCTATCTCGGCGCCACCTGGAATGATGCGCTTGCCGCTTATGGCGATGGCCGCGCGGCGATGATCCTCTCCTTCGAGAGCACCGGCCGCACGCAGGCCAGCAATTCGACCGATGGCAAGGGGCTGGCCGAAGACAATATCGGCATCTTTCCCTTCCCGGTCATCGACGGCGCGCCGGGCGTCGTCACAGACAATCTTGGCGGCCTGACCGGCTGGGCCGTGACCAAGGATGCTCCGCCCGAAACGGAGGGCTTCCTCGAATACTTCACCAGCCCCGATGTCGCCAAGCGCTGGAGCGCCGTCGCCAAGACCATTCCGGTCACGAAGGGCGTGGCGGAAACCATCACCGATCCGCTGCTGAAGGTCAGCGCCGAGGCGCTTTCCAAGGAAACCTGGCACCAGAACTATCTCGACCAGGATCTCGGTCCCAATGTCGGCGCCGTCGTCAACGACATGAGCGTGGCCATCATGTCCGGACAGATCTCGCCCGAAGATGCGGCGCGACAGATCCAGGACACGTTCGAACTGGAAAACATGTAGGACCGGTCTGCGGGCTCCGCCTGTGCGGAGCCCGCAACCTCCGCCTTGCAGTGACCGGGATTGTCGCGTCTTTCCGCTGCGGCTTTCAATGGTCACGCCCAGGGAAAATGGCGCTTCCACGCCGCCGAAAAAGCTCGCGGGAACATCCATATGACGACGACCGACTCCATCCTGCCGCCGCCCGTCGGCGCTGCGCCTCCGGGCAGACCCAGAAGGCGGCGCTCGCTTGCCCACACCAAGCTGCCGGTGCTGGTCATCTTCCTGCCGCCGGCCTTGCTGCTCTTCACCGTTCTGGTGATCTTGCCGATGGGCGAAGCGGCCTGGTACTCCTTCTTCCATTGGAACGGCTACGGCGCTCCCACGAAATGGGTCGACTTCCGCAACTACCAGCTCATTTTCCGCAACGCCGCCTTCAAGACGGCGCTGATCAACAACTTCCTCATCATCTTCGTCTCGATCGTCATTCAACTACCGCTGGCGCTGTGGCTGGCGACCATGGTGACCAAACGGATCAAGGGCGCGCTGTTCTTCCGGCTGATCTTCTTTCTGCCCTATGTGCTTGCCGATGTCGCCGCCGGCATGATCTGGCGCTTCGTCTATGACGGCGATTTCGGTCTGGTCGCGGGCATCTGGCATTTCTTCGGCGCGGAGCCGCCGTTCCTGCTGGCGGATCCCGACACCGCCATGCCTGCGATCCTCGCCGTCGTCGTGTGGAAGTATTTCGGCTTTCACATGATGCTGTTCATCGCCGGCCTTCAGGCGATCGACCGCAGTATTCTGGAGGCTGCCGATATCGACGGGGCGACCGGCTGGCAGAAGTTCCGGCTGGTGACGCTCCCGATGCTTGGCTCCACCGTCAGGCTCTCGGTGTTCTTCGCCGTCATCGGCTCGCTGCAGCTCTTCGATCTGATCATGCCGCTGACGGGCGGCGGCCCATCGAACTCGACCCAGACCATGGTGACCTTTCTCTACAATTTCGGGGTTACCCGCATGCAGGTCGGTTTCGGCAGCGCCGTCGGCGTCATCCTGTTCGTCATCTGCGTCACGCTGGCCTTCGGCTACAAACGGATATTCATGAAAAATGACTGAGATCTCCGAAAGCGCACCGATCGATGCCGCGAAATCGGGCGGCGAGGGCCGAAAACTCTCCGTCAGCACACAGACCTATGTCTATGTCTCGCTGTTGATCGTCGCCGGCATCGTCGTGGTGCCTCTGCTGACGACGGCGCTCGGCGGGTTCAAGACCCTGCCGGACCTGCGCGGCAATCCCTTCGGCCTGCCAGGCGAATGGCAGTGGAGCAACTACACGGATATTCTTCTGTCGCAGCGCTACTGGCTGCAGATGGGCAACTCGCTGCTGATTGCGGCGGTGACCGTGTTCCTCACTATCGTCTTTGCCGCCTGCGCCGCCTTCTGCTTCGCCCATGTGCGGTTCTTCGGCGCCGACTACCTGCTCAACTATTTTCTCATCGGCCTGATGTTTCCGGCGGCGACGGCCATTCTGCCGCTCTATATCCGCATCCGCGACCTCGGCCTGCTCGACACCTACTGGGGCGTAATCCTGCCGCAGGTCGCCTTCGGTCTCGGCATGAGCATCCTTCTGTTCCGCAACTATTTCCGCAACCTGCCGGAAGAGCTGTTCGATGCCGCCTTTGTCGATGGTTGCGGCTATATCGGCTTTTTCTGGCATGTGACCATGCCGCTGTCGCGACCGATCATCGCGACCGTCGGCATCATCGCCTTCGTCCAGAGCTGGAACAGCTACATCATTCCGCTGATCATGCTGAACACGGAAAACCGCTACCCCTGGCCGCTCGGGATCATGGTCTACAAGGGCGAGTTCGCGACCGAGTGGCAACTCGTGCTCGCCTTTATCACGCTCACCATCCTGCCGACGGTGATCGCCTTCTTCGTCGCCCAGAAACACATCATTGCCGGGCTCACCGCCGGCGCCGTCAAGTCGTGAACCCGGGGAGCTTGATCAATATGGCATCCGTCACCCTCAATACTGTCAGAAAGTCCTACGGCGC
>NZ_CFHTCS010000092.1:0-13581 GCF_984369615.1 Martelella sp.
ACCGATCAGTCGACTCGGCATGAACCGAGACAACCTCTTGAGGCTCCACATCTAGTCGCTTGCCGTCTCGTCAACGATCCGGCGCAGCGGCGCTCGCGACAATTCGTTGTTCGCGTCGGTCAGCTTGCGCAAAAGCACGAGAAACGTCTCCCGCTCTTCCGGCGAGAGCTCCTTCAGGATGACGTCCTGCGTCTCAAACACGGACGGCCGGACGGAATCGAGATATCGGGCGCCCTCATCAGTCAGCTTGAGTATGCGGGCGCGCCGGTCGGACGGACTGACGCGCCGCGCAACGAGCCCGCGCGCCTCCAGTCGCGCGATGACGCCGCCGATTGTCACGCGGTCATAGGCAATCAGCCCGGCAAGCGTCGCCTGGTCAATTCCGGGATGGTTTGAAAGCTGCGCCAGAACGGCGAATTGCACCGGCGTCAGTTCGAAGCCGGCCGCCCCGGTCTCGGCCATGAAGGCCGATACGGCGATTTGCTGAAGCCGGCGGATCAGGTGCCCCGGCAAGTCGTCGAGATTCGTCATGTCTCCCCCAAACCTATCCATTGTCAAAACAGAATATCGTCGCCGTGGCAACTGATCCTTCCTCCGCCCGCTGTTCTCCCGGCACGGGGTCGGCTACGCACGCGCTCCGAATATAATAAGCATACACATTATTTCTTGACGCCGGTCAATTTAATAAGTACACGTCCTATTAAATCGAGCCAAGGAGGAGCCGTTCGATGAACATGATGATGCCTGAAGACAGCGCCGAACTGCGCGCGCTTTACGCGGCCTTCAAGAAAAATCACCTCAATCCGCTCTGGACCCAGATCGGCGACCTGATGCCGGCGCACCCCAAGCCCAGGGCGAAGGCCCATGTCTGGAAGTGGTCGGAGCTTTATCCGCTGGCGCAGCGATCCGGTGAACTGGTTCCCGTCGGCCGCGGCGGAGAGCGCCGCGCCATCGGCCTTGCCAATCCCGGGCTTGGCGGAGAGGCCTATGTCTCGCCGACGCTGTGGTGCGCGATCCAGTATCTTGGTCCGAAGGAAACGGCGCCCGAACACCGTCATTCCCAGAATGCCTTCCGTTTCGTGGTCGAGGGCGAAGGCGTCTGGACCGTCGTCAACGGCGATCCGGTGCGCATGAGCCGCGGCGACTTCCTGTTGACGCCCGGCTGGAACTTCCACGGCCACCACAACGAAACCGACCAGCCCATGGCCTGGATCGACGGCCTCGATATCCCCTTTTCCTATCAGAATGACGTGGGCTTCTTCGAATTCGGCTCCGACCGCGTGACCGATTATGCCACGCCTGACTATTCGCGCGGCGAACGCCTGTGGTGCCATCCGGGCCTGCGCCCGCTTTCCGGCCTCGAAAACACCGTAAGCTCCCCGATCGGGGCCTATCGCTGGGAATATACCGACCGGGCGCTCACCGAGCAGCTGCTGCTCGAGGAGGAAGGTCAGCCCGCCACCTTCGGCCAAGGCCATGCAGGCGTGCGCTATATCAACCCGACCACGGGCGGCGATGTCATGCCCACCATCCGGGCGGAGTTCCATCGCCTGCGCGAAGGCGTGGAAACGGCAACGCGCCGCGAGGTCGGCTCGACCGTGTTCCAGGTCTTCGAAGGCCGTGGCGCCGTCGTCATGAATGGCGAGCGCAAGACACTGGAAAAAGGCGACATCTTCGTCATCCCGTCATGGGTCGCATGGTCACTGGAGGCCGAAACACAGTTCGACCTCTTCCGTTTCTCCGACGCGCCGATCATGGAACGTCTGCACTTCAACCGCACCCTGGTCGAAGACGCAGACGCATGATGAGCCTTGACGAAGCCCGACGCGCGCTGATGGCGCGCCAGGGCCCCGGCGCCCGTTACGACGCGCCCGAGGCTCCCGCCGAGATGCTGCATCTTGCGCGCACCGGCACGGCCTATTTCGCGCGCTTTTTGAACCGGCTCAAGGAGCAGGACCTCTACGAGCCCCTGCGCACGGATGATCGCACCGCCGCCCACGTGATCTGCGCCGTCTCCTACCAGGCGCGCGGCATTGCGCGCCAGGGCGAGGCGATCGCTGCGGGAAACACCGTTCCGCCGCTCCATGACAGCGACGACGAACTCAGAGCGAAAATCGAACTTGGCGCCACATTGCCCGACCGCGCGCTGCGCCACCTGTTCGATCACACCGCCGTGCACCTGAACGTCGTCTGGCGCGACCTTTCCGGCGATGGCTGGCGGAGGGAAGCCCCGGACGCCCTCGGCGCATGGCGCCCTTTTTCCGACAGCGCCCGCGCCCGGGCGTGCTTCATCTGGGCCGCCGCCTTCGATCTCGGCAACGGCGCGCGCGAGAACGACCTCCCGGCAGCGCTCGCCGCTGCCAACTGCCCTGAACTCGCCGTCTTGAGCGGCGCCGACATGAAAGGACTTTTCCGATGAACAAAGAGGCTCTCTTCCCCTCCCCCGCATGGCCGACCATTCCGGTCGAAGGCGAAACCGCCGGATATCCGGTCCATCGGGTTTTCTGTGTCGGTCGGAACTATGCGGCCCATGCAGCGGAGATGGGCGTAGAGGTGGATCGTGAGGCGCCGTTCTATTTCACCAAGTCGGCATTGATGACCGAGGCCAGCGGCGCGACGATCGCCTATCCGCCGGGCACGGAGAATTTCCACTACGAGATGGAACTCGTCATCGTCATCGGCAGCCCGGTCTTCCGCGCCGACAGGGCAGCCGCCCAGGCGGCGATCTACGGCTATGCCTGCGGTCTCGACATGACCCGGCGCGACCTTCAGCTCGCCGCCCGCGCCAAGCAGCGCCCCTGGGATCTCGGCAAGGACGTCGAACAATCGGCCGTCATCGCCGCCATTACCAAGGCCGATGCCTTCGGGACTCCCGGCCCGCAACGCATCCACCTCGAAGTCAACGGCGAGGTCAAGCAGGACGCCAATCTGTCGGATCTGATCTGGAAGGTCGATGAAATCGTCAGCGACCTGTCGAAATTCTACCACCTCGCCCCCGGCGACGTGATCATGACCGGCACCCCGGCAGGCGTGGGGCCCGTCGTTTCCGGCGATGTGATCACCGGCGGTATCGACGGCCTTCAGCCCGTGAAGCTTTCGATCGGAGCGGCGGAATGATCCGCTTTTACGGCTATTTCCGCTCATCCTCGGCCTATCGCTGCCGCATCGCTTTCAACCTGAAGGATGTCGACTACGACTTCGTTTCGGTGCATCTGCGAAAAGATGGCGGGCAGCAGAAAAAGTCTGACTATCGCGCGAAGAACCCGCAGGCGCTGGTGCCGGCGCTCGAGGACGGCGATTTCATCCTGACCCAGTCGCTCGCGACCATCGAATGGCTGGACGAGACCTTTCCCGAAAAGGCGCGGTTGCTGCCGGAGGACAAGGACAGGAGGGCGAAGGTCCGTGCCTTCGCCCAGGCGATTGCCTGCGACATTCACCCGCTGCAGAACCTGCGCGTTCTCGACTATCTGAAAGCCGAATTCGGCGCCGACCAGGCAGCGCTTGACCGCTGGTGCGGGCGATGGATCAGCGATGGTCTCGCCGCCTGCGAGGCGCTCCTGGAAAAGGAACCAGCCTCCGCTTTCTGCTTCGGAGAAACGCCGGGGCTCGCCGATATCTGCCTGATCCCGCAGGTTTTCTCGGCTCACCGTTTCGGCATCGACCTTTCCGCCATGCCGCGGCTTGTAGCGATCGCCGAGGCGGCCAACGCGCTTCCGGCCTTTGCCAATGCCCACCCGCGCAATCAGCCCGACGCGGAGTAATCAACGTCGCTCAGGCCGCACCGAGGAGGGCCGCCTGGCACAGTCAACATCAACTGGAGGAGAAAACATGTCGTTTCATAAATCTGGCCTGAAGGCCCTGCTAGCTTCCGCAACCATCATCGCCGTTCCCTTTGCCGCCGAGGCGCGCGAATTGCGCATGGGCCTCATCACCCCGCCGAGCCATGTCTGGACCAAGGTTGCCGAGCGGATGGCAGAAAAGCTGCCCGAGGCGACCGAAGGCGAACTGACCCTGGCAATCTTTCCTGCCGGCCAGCTGGGCACGGAGCAGGAAATGTTCCAGCAGATGTCGGCCGGTCTTCTCGATGCCGGGCTGATGACTGCCGCCATCACATCCCTGCGCGCACCCTCGCTGCAGGGCTGGTTCACGCCCTATCTGTTTGCGGATGTTTCCGCTGCGATCGACGCCGCCGATACGCCTGCAGCGGGACAGATGCTCGACGAGCTCAATCACGCCGGCCTTCACGGCATGGGCTACACATTCGCCGGCATGCGCCACATCCTGATGCGCGACGAGCCGGCCACCGATGTCGCTGCACTCCAGAACAAGAAGATCAGGATCGTCCCCTTCCCGGCGATGAAGGTCTGGTGGCAGGCCGTGGGCGCCGTTCCCACCCCGGTCAACCTTACCGAGGTCTACCAGGCCCTGCAGACCGGCCTGCTTGACGGCGTCGATATCGACCTCGACGCGCTTGTCGGCCTGAAATTCCAGGAAGTCGCCCACGATCTGACGCTGACCAGCCACATGCCCTTCCCGGCCGTGATGGTCGTCTCGGACATGACCTGGGCCACTCTGACGGACGAGGAGCAGATCGCCTTCCAGGACGTTGTGGACGAGGCGCTCGCCTGGGGCTCGCAGAAGCAGATTGAAGCAGAGGCCGGCAACCTGGCAACGCTTGAAAGCGAGATGGACGTCACACGGCTGACGGACGGCAAGGAAGCCTTCGCCACCGCCAATGAAGCCGTCGATGCAAGCTTCGCCGCCTACCCGCTGATCGGCGCGTTCCAGGCCCAGATCGCGGAGCAGGCGCAGTGAACCTTCTGGGCAAGATATCTGCCGGGCTGGTCCAGCTTGAACGCTGGGCCAGCAGGTTTCTCGTGGTCGGGTTTGTCGGGCTGATCGTCGCCAATGTCGGCATGCGATACCTTGTCGGCCGCCCGATCATCTTTGCCGAGGAACTGGCAGCCATCATGCTGGTCTGGCTTGCCTTCATCGCCACGTCGATTTCCATTCACACCCGCGCCCAGATCGGCGTGACGCTGCTGGTCGACAATTTCTCCGTAACCTGGCGCAGGCTGATCGACCTTCTGGTCTGGCTGCTGATCACGATCATGCTCGCCATCCTGCTGAAGGCCGGCGTCACCTGGGTCCGCTCGCCCGTGGTCGAATTCGAACAGGTGATCACCACGGGATGGGCGAAGGCCCCGTTCTTCACCATCTTCCCGATCTTCTGCGCCTGCGCGCTGATCCATGCGCTGGCCCATGTGGCGCGCGCCGCGGGCGAAATCAGGGAGAAAAAAGCATGACCGGACTTTCGTTTCTCGTTCTGCTTCTGACCGGGATGCCCGTCGCCTTCGTGCTGATCGGCGCCACCCTCGTATTCGTGTACCTGTCCAGCCGCGAGCAGTTAATCGCCGCGATCCCGCAGATCTCTTTCGGATCCGTCGAAAACTTCGATCTTCTGGCCATTCCGCTGTTCATCCTGCTTGGCGAGATCATGAATGAAAGCGGCCTGACGCGGCGCATCATCACATCCGTCCGGGTGTGGATCGCGCGCCTGCCGCACAATCTCGTCATCGTCAACCTGATCTCCAATCTGGCGCTTGCCGCGATCATGGGCTCGGCAACGGCCCAGATGGCGGTGATGAGCCGGGTCGTCGTTCCGGAAATGGAGCGCGACGGCTATGATCGCGGCTATGCCGCCAGCCTGACGGCCTCGGCCGGCCTTCTCGGTCCGATCATTCCGCCGTCCATGCTGCTGATCATCTACGGCGTGATCGCCCAGGTCTCGATTGCCGAGATGTTCATGGCCGGCATCGTTCCCGGAATCGCGCTCTTCGTCCTGATCCTGGTCCTGGCCTTCTGGCAGGCGACGCGCAACCACAAGCAGCAGGGCGGCACGGAGCGCCTGAACCTTTCGCAGAAGATCGCCGCGACGATCCCCGGTCTCGCCGCGATGCTGATCCCGCTCGTCATCGTCGGCGGCATTTCCTTCGGCGTGTTCACGCCGACGGAATCGGCCGCCGCGGCGATCGTTGTCGCGCTCGTCTTCGCCGTTCTCGAATTCAAGGGTCAGACATTCCGGCGCATCGTCCCGATCATCGACCGGACCGTCGCCAACTCGGCGATCGTTCTGTTCCTGATCGTCGCCGCGAAAATCTTCGGCTGGGTCCTCACCTTCAATCAGGTGCCGCAGCATGTCGCGGCCTTCATCGTTTCGTTGACGGATGATCCGACGATCTTCCTCCTGCTGATCGTCGTCTTCCTGTTTATCGTCGGAATGTTCCTCGACGGCATCGCGGCATTGATCATCCTGACGCCGATCCTTCTGCCGGTGGCCATCAGCCAATATGGCATCGACCCGATCCAGTTCGGGCTGATCCTTGCCATGACGCTGGTTCTCGGCCTGCTCACGCCTCCGGTCGGAACCGGGCTCTATATCGCGGCGGCCCTGTCGAAAGTCTCGGTCATGCGACTGTCGAAACTGGTGTTGCCCTATGTGGCGGCGACGCTCGCCGTCATCCTCGCAGTGGTCTTCATACCCTGGATGGTGCACCCGTTCTGAGCGACGGGTTCACCGGCGCCCCGGTGAAGGGAGCGCCGAACGCGTGAAGAACGCCGGTTCGCGGAAACGACCCGCAGGGGTCGCCGGTACCGGCAGCCGATAACCGAAATCATATTCAATGCCCCAGGCCAGGCTTGCGGGCACACAGAGGAGATGTGTCATGTCAAACGTCGCAAATGAAGCAGACCCGATCCTGATCGCCGGCGGCGGCATCGGCGGCCTTGCCGCCGCCATCGGTCTGGCGAACAAGGGGCTGAAGTCGCTGGTGCTGGAGCGCGCGCCGAAGCTCGGCGAAATCGGCGCCGGCATTCAGCTCGGCCCAAACGCCTTTCATGCCTTCGATTATCTGGGCGTCGGCGATGCCGCGCGGGCGATTGCCGTCTATATCGACAATCTGCGCCTGATGGATGCCATTGACGGTCAGGAGATCACCCGCATTCCGCTGGACGATGCCTTCCGCGCCCGCTTCAGAAACCCTTATGCCGTGATCCATCGCGGCGACCTCCACGGCGTGTTCCTGAAAGCCTGCGAGGAGCATCCGCTTGTGAGCCTGCGCACCAATGCCGAAGTGGTCGACTACGATCAGGACGAAAACGGCGTCACCGCGATCCTGAAGGACGGAGAACGGCTGAAGGGGTCAATCCTGATCGGCGCAGACGGGCTGTGGTCCAATGTCCGCAAGAAGGTGGTCGGCGACGGCGCGCCGCGCGTTTCGGGCCACACCACCTATCGTTCTGTCATCCCGACGGAAGACATGCCGGAAGACCTGCGCTGGAACGCCGCAACGCTCTGGGCCGGGCCGAAATGTCACATCGTCCATTATCCGCTCAGGGGCTGGAAACTCTTCAACCTGGTGGTGACCTATCACAACCACGCGCCCTCGCCGGAAGCCGGCGTGCCGGTCTCCCACGAAGAGGTCCGCAAGGGTTTCGAACATGTGGCGCCGGTCGCGCGCCAGATCATCGAGCGTGGTCAGGACTGGAAGCGCTGGGTGCTTTGCGACCGCGACCCGGTGGAAAACTGGATTGACGGCCGCGTCGTCCTGCTGGGCGACGCCGCCCACCCGATGATGCAGTATTTTGCCCAGGGCGCCTGCATGGCCATGGAGGATGCCGTGGCCATTTCCCATGTGCTCGGCGAGGAGGGCGGTCCGCTTGACGAGGCCCTTGCCCGCTACCAGGAACTGCGCGCGCTGCGCACTGCGCGCGTTCAGCTGCAGTCGCGTGAAATCGGCCAGCACGTCTATCACCCCGGCGGCGCGCACGCCGCGCTTCGCAACGCGGTGATGCGTTCCAAGTCGCCGGATGACTGGTACGATATCGTCTCCTGGCTCTACGGCTCCACCGGTCTCGAAGGCGCGGTCTCGGCCTGAGCGATCATCTTCAGCCGAAGAGCCATCGCCAGCGCGCCTGCCGCCCGAGCGCGGCAGGCGCGCTGGCTGCAAGACTTGCATTCCTTGAAAAGATGACGCTTTCTGCGGGTTCTTGCCACAGCCGAAAGGTCTGAACCATGAAAACCCGCAGCTTCGCCGTCATCGGTCTCGGAACGTTTGGCAGCACGGTTGCCAGCGAACTTGCCCGGTTCGGCAATCCGGTGCTCGGCATCGACATCGACGGGCAATATGTCTCGCGGCTGGCCGAAACACTGACGGAAGTGGTCATTGCAGACGGAAAGGACGAGGTCGCGCTCAAGGAAGCAGGCGTCGGCGGCTATGACGTCGCCGTTGTCGCGATCGGGGAAGATCTGGAGGCGAATGTGCTGTGCACCATGAACGTCAAGATGCTCGGCGTCGAGACGATCTGGGTCAAGGCCCTCAACCGGACGCACCATCGCATCCTGACCAAGCTCGGCGCCGATCGCGTGATCCTGCCCGAGCATGAAATCGGACAGCACATCGCCCAGATGCTCCACAATCCGCTTGTGCGTGACTATGTCAGCCTCGGCAACGGCTACCATGTAGTTGATTTCAAAGTGCCGGCCGAACTTGATGGCAAGATGGTCGGAAAGGCCGCCATCTTCGAAAAGTACAATGTCAGGGCCTTGGGCGCGATGCGGGACAATCACTATCTGTCCTGCGATGACGGCGACCTCAGGCTCAGGGAGGACGACAAGCTTCTTCTGCTCGGCAAACGGTCGGACCTGCGCCATTTCGGGGACGATCTGCGTGACGGGAACTGACGCATGCTGCGCATCTACCCGAAACGTCGAAGGCCGCATCTGGCGCCACCGCTCCTTCTGATCCTCATCTATGCCGGTTTCATCATTCTCGGCACGCTCGCGCTGAAGCTTCCGCTTGCGACGGCCAGCCCGATCACCTGGTGGGATGCCGCCTTCACGGCAACATCGGCGGTGACGGTGACGGGGCTCGTCGTCGTCGACACAGGCAGCCAGTACACACTTTTCGGCCAGGCTGTGGTCATGCTGCTGATCCAGATCGGCGGGCTTGGCCTGATGACATTCGCCGTCCTGATCCTGTCGATGCTCGGCCTGCCGGTCGGCTTTACCCATCGTCTTTACCTCAGGGAGGACCTCAACCAGACCTCCGCCACGGATCTTCTGGCGCTGACGCGCATCATCCTCAAGGTCGTCCTCTTGTGCGAACTGATCGGCGCGGGGCTTCTGGCCACGGTGTTCGTGCCCGAGGCGGGCTGGCGCGAAGGGCTCTGGCAAGCCGCCTTTCACGCGGTCTCAGCCTTCAACAATGCTGGCTTCGCCCTGTTTCCGGACAGCCTGAGCCGCTGGGTCGGGAACCCCGTCATCAACCTGACCGTTCCCGCGCTCTTCATCATGGGCGGGCTCGGTTTCACCGTCGCCTCCGACATCTGGCGCACGCGCAACTGGCGTCGCTTCTCGCTGCACACCAAGCTGATGCTGGCCGGCACGGCGGCGCTGCTCGTGTGGTCGACGGTCTCATTCGCGACGATGGAGTGGACCAACCCGGGGACGCTTGGAGCGCTTCCCTTGTCCGATCGCCTGTGGGCCAGCTGGTTTCAGGCCGCCACCACACGCACGGCCGGGTTCAACACCGTCGAGATCGGCAATCTTTCCGACGGCACCGCGCTCATGTTCATGACCCTGATGTTCGTCGGCGCGGGCAGCACATCGACCGGTGGCGGCATCAAGGTCACAACCTTCATCGTCCTGTTGCTGGCCACGGTCGCGTTCTTCCGGAGCCGGGCCAACATCCATGTCTTCAACCGCGAACTCGGGCTGGAACAGGTGATGAAGGTTCTCGCCCTGACGACAATCAGCGTCCTGCTCATCCTTTGCGCGACCTTCGTGCTGCTTCTGTTTCACGAAGGCGACTTTCTCGCCGTCGCCTTCGAAACGGTTTCGGCCTTTGGCACGGTCGGCATGTCGCGCGGCATCACCGGCGATTTCGACACTGCCGGAAGGGCCGTCATCATGGCGGTCATGTTCATCGGTCGCGTCGGCCCCATGACGCTGGGCTTCCTGCTCGCCACCCGCAAGCCAAGCCGGATCGGCTACCCGGCGGGCACTGTCTATCTCGGCTAGGAACCTGCACCATGCAAAAAGGCGATGGCGACGCCGCGGGAAACGGCGCCGCCGCCGGTTTGGGCACAAATGCAGGAGCTGCAATGCCTGCCGGGTGCGAGCCCTAAGCCTTGACTACCTGTCCGGCTCAGGCCGTGCGGGCCTGCCGCGCAATCCGCGCCCATTCCGGGATCCAGTCGTGATGGGCGACCAGCAGGTCGTCGACCAGCGACCAGATCTGGTCGAGGTCGAGTTCGGCGGCCGTGTGCGGGTCCATCATCGCGGCGTGATAGAGATGTTCGCGGTTTTCGTTGATGAGCGCCGCCACCGTCAGCTCCTGCACGTTGATATTGGTGCGGATGAGGGCCGTCAGTTGCGGCGGCAGGTCGCCGATATAGGTCGGCTGAATGCCGGAGGCATCGACGAGGCAGGGCACTTCCGCCGCGCAGTTTTCCGGCAGCGAGGTGATGCAGCCATTGTTGCGGACATTGCCGTAGATGACGGAGGGCTCGCCGGTCCACACCGAATTCATGATCGACGAGGCGTATTCCTTGCTCTGTTCAACCTTGATTTCATCGGCCTTCCTGTATTCTGCCGCCTGATCCTTCCATTTGGCGATCTGCTCGACGCAGCGGACGGGATATTCATCCAGCGGAATGCCGAATGTCTCGATCAGGTCCTCGCGGCCTTCCTTGATGAAATATGGGGTATATTCGGCAAAATGCTCGGAGCTTTCGGTGACGAAATAGCCGAGCCGCGTCAGCATCTCGTAACGCACCTTGTTGGGGCAGCGGGGGTTCCAGCTTGACGGTTTCGGGAACCGGCCCTCGCGGTAGCCGCGCACCAGATCCGGATAGAGGTCGCGATAGCTGCCATCGGCCTGGCGATGTTCGAATTTCAGGAAGAACGCCATGTGGTTGATGCCGGCCGAGCGGTAACGGATTTCCTCATAGGGAATGTCAAGGTCGCGCGCCAGTTCGCCCGCCGTGCCCTGCACCGAATGGCAGAGGCCGACCTGCTTGATGTTCGGGTATTTTTCCGCAATCGCCCAGGTGTTGATCGCCATCGGGTTCACATATTGCAGCAGAATCGCGTCGGGGCAGATCTGTGTCATGTCCTCGCAGATCGACCAGAGATGCGGCACGGTTCTGAGGCCGCGCATGATGCCGCCGACGCCGAGCGTATCGGCGATCGTCTGGCGCAGGCCATACTTCTTCGGCACCTCGAAATCGGTCACGGTGGCCGGTTCATAGCCGCCGATCTGGAAGGCCACGACGACGAAATCGGCACCCTCCAGCGCCTCGCGCTGATTGATGTGGGTGGTGATCACCGATTTCGAACCAAGCGTGCGGGCGAGCTTGCCGGCAACGATCTCGCTTTCGGCAAGCCGCTCCGAATTGAGGTCCATCAGGGCGATGGACGCGTCTTTCAGGGCGGGGCGCTGTAGAGCGTCGCCAATGATGTTTTTCATGAAAACCGTGGAGCCGGCGCCGATGAAGGTGATCTTGGGTTGTCTTGCCATGGTAAAATTCCTCAAATTCAGGCGGCAACTTCGAAGGCGGCCTTGACCAGCCGCTTCGTGTAGTCTGTCTGCGGGTTTTCCAGCACATCGCGCACCGGACCCTGTTCAACGATCTTGCCGTGCTGCATGACGCAGACACGGTGGCAGAGCGCCCGCACGACCTTCAGGTCGTGCGAGATGAAGAGGTAGCTGAGGCCCCGCTCGCTCTGCAGCTTGCGCAGGAGTTCGATGATCTGCGCCTGCACGGAGAGGTCGAGCGCCGAGGTCGGCTCATCGAGCAGGATGAACTCCGGCTCCAGCGCCACGGCGCGGGCAATGGCGATGCGCTGGCGCTGGCCGCCGGAAAACTCGTGCGGAAACCGGTGGGTGATCGAGCCCGGCAGGCCGGCATCGACGAGGGCATCGCGCACCCGCTCGTTGCGGTCCTTGCCGGACGAGCCGATATTGTTGACGATCAGCCCTTCCTCGATGATCTGGCCGATCGTCATGCGCGGATTGAGCGAGGAAAACGGATCCTGAAACACCACCTGCATGCGCGAGCGCAAGGGCCTGAGCTGTTCGCGGGATAGCCCCTCGATGTGCTTCTCGTCAAAAAGCACTGTGCCGCCATCTGTATGGATCAGCCTCAGCAATGCCTGGCCGAAGGTGGTTTTTCCCGAGCCGCTTTCGCCCACCAGCCCCAGCGTTTCGTGTTTTTTCAGCGTGATCGACAGATCGTTGACCGCGACAAGCTGGCTGTAGCTGGATTTGAAGAAGGTGCCGGTCTTCAGCGTGAAGGCGACCCGAACGTCCCGGCCCTCCAGGATGGTCTGCGATCCTTCCGGCAGCGGATTGGCCTCGCCGGAGGGCTCGGAACTGAGGAGCTTTTTCGTGTAGGGGTGCTGCGGGTCGGCGAAAAGCGCCCTGGTGGTGTTGTGCTCGCGCACCACGCCTTCGCTCATCACATAGACATAATCCGAGAAATGCTGGACCACGGTCAGGTCGTGGGTGATCAGGATGACGGCCATGCCGAGTTCCAGCTGCAAGTCCCGGATCAGGCCGAGGATCTGCGCCTGCACCGTCACGTCAAGCGCCGTGGTCGGTTCGTCGGCGATCAGCACGTCCGGCTTGTTGGCAAGCGCCATGGCGATCATCACGCGCTGGCGCTGCCCGCCGGAAAGCTGGTGCGGATATTGTTTTAAGCGCGCCTCCGGTTCTGGGATCTGAACCTGTTTCAGAAGCTCCAGGGTTTCGGCTTCCGCATCTTTGCGGCTCACGAGGCGATGGGTCTGGATCGCTTCGATGATCTGCGATCCGATCGTGTAGATCGGGTTCAGCGAACTCATCGGCTCCTGAAAGATCATCGAAATCCGCGATCCGCGCATGTCCCGACGCCGGCGCTCAGAGAATTTGAGAACGTCCTCTCCGTTATAGTTTATGGTGGCTCCCTTGCCGACGCTCGCGCGCTTGGGAAGAAGCCCCATCACCGTCCGGGCCGTGACGGATTTCCCGGATCCGCTCTCGCCGACGATGGCGATGGTCTCTCCGCGATAGAGCTGGAACGAGACATCGCGCACAGCATTCACCGTGCCGTCCTCGACCGCAATATCGACGGCGACATTGCGAGCATCGATGATCGGCTCGCCCTGCTGTGCGCCATGATCGCGCCGCGTGGAAGGCGCCGTGTCATGTCTGAGGTCGTCAGTCATTGAAAGCGTCTCCTTCTCAATAGGGGTCGATGGCATCGCGCAACCCGTCGCCGAACGCGTTGAAGGCGAAGACGGTCAAAAGCACGAAGGCGACGGGCGACAGCAGCCAGGGATAGGCGCCGATCACCGCATAATTGGAGGTGTCGCGCAGCATCAGCCCCCAGGAAATCATCGGCGGCTTCACAGCAAAGCCGAGGAAGCCAAGGAAAGCCTCGAGCAGCACGACCGTGGGGATTGCAAGTGTGACCGCTACGATCACATGGCTCATCACGTTGGGCAGGATATGGCGGAAGATGATGCGCTTGTCGGTG
>NZ_CFHTCS010000093.1:0-13348 GCF_984369615.1 Martelella sp.
GAATTCGGTGCATGCCTATATCTCGCAGTCCGACAAGGGCGAACTCGTCATCGGCGCGGGCACAGACCAGTATAATTCCTATTCCCAGACCGGCGGCCTGCAGATCATCACTCACACGCTCGACGCGATCTGCGAGCTTTTCCCGATCTTCCGCCGGGTGAAGATGATGCGGCAATGGGGCGGGATCACCGACAACACGCCGGATCGCTCGCCGATCCAGAGCGTGACGCCGGTTCCGGGGCTCTTCGTCAATTGCGGCTGGGGCACGGGCGGTTTCAAGGCGACGCCGGGGTCTGCCCACCTCTTCGCCCATCTGATCGCCAGGGGCGAGCCGCACAGGCTTGCCGCCGGGCTGACGCTTGACCGCTACCGCACCGGCCGCCTGATCGACGAGGCGGCGGCCGCCGCCGTCGCGCATTGAGGCCCGCCATGCTCTGGACCGTCAGCAACAAGACAGAAACGAGCGCAGGCACCGTTGCCTGGGGTTCGGCCGGCGAGGGGCCGCCGCTGGTACTGGCCCATGGCTGGCCGTGGTCGTCCTTTTCCTGGCACCGGATGATCCTGCCGCTCTCAAAAGCCTATACCTGCTATTGGTACGACATGCCGGGCTTCGGCCGTTCGGCCAAGGACCCCGAACAGGCGACCGGGCTTGATGTGCAGGGGCGCGTCTTCGGGGAGATGGTGGAATTCTGGGAGCTCGACCGGCCGAGCGTCTTTGCCCATGATTTCGGCGGCGCGGTGACGCTCAGAGCGAACCTGCTGCATGATGTTGCCTTTAACGACCTTGTTTTGATGAACGTCGTGGCCGTCAGCCCCTGGGGGTCTGAATTCTTCGAGCATGTCAGCCGTCATATCGATGCCTTCACGCCGCTGCCGCCGCATATCCATTCGGCCATTGTCGCCGCCTATATCCGCAGCGCTCTGGTGAGCGAGCTGGACGAGCACGAGCTGCATGAACTCGCCTCGCCCTGGCTGACGCCCGAGGGGCAGGCGAGCTTCTACAGGCAATTCGCCCAGGCCGACGAGCGTTTCACCGACGAATTTGCCGACAGGCTGAAGACGATCGACTGCCCGGTCACCGTGATCTGGGGCGAGAAGGACCCGTGGATCCCGATCTCGCGCGGCCACCAGCTTGCCGGCGCCATCGGCGTCCAGCTTCATGCGCTTGAAGGCGTCGGCCATATGCCGCAGCTGGAGGCGCCGCGTCCGCTGCTCGACATGATCCTCTCCTTGCCCGAAGCCCTGCCCGAACTGGAAGGGAACTAGAACATGCTGCTGATCCACTGTCCCTATTGCGGCGAAGCGCGAAGCGAGCTGGAATTTGCCGCCGCCGGCGAAGCCCATATCGCCCGGCCGGAGAATATCGCGGAGATTTCCGACGAGGCGTTTGCGGACTATTTTTTCATGCGCGCCAATCCCAAGGGCATTCACTACGAGCGCTGGCGCCATGTCCATGGCTGCGGCCGCTTCTTCAACGCCTTGCGGGACACCGTGTCCGACCGGTTCCTGAAGACCTACAGGACCGGCGAACCGAAACCCGAGCGCGCGGATTTTGAGGGAGAAGGCCGATGAGCGGCGCATTGCGCATTGCCGGCAAGGGACGGCTCACGCCAGCCAGGACCATCCGCTTTTCCTTCGACGGCAAGTCCTATACGGCCCTTGAGGGAGACACGCTCGCCTCCGCGCTGCTGGCCAACGGCGTGCATCTGGTCGGCCGCTCCTACAAATATCACCGCCCGCGCGGCTTCCTGACAGCCGGTTCGGAAGAGCCGAACGCGCTTTTCGACATTGCCCGCGACAGCGCCAGACGTCAGCCGAATGTGCGCGGCACGGTGCAGGAGGTTTTCGATGGCATGAAGGCGTCCTCGCAAAACCGCTGGCCGTCGCTCTCCTTCGATGCCGGCGCGGTGAATGATTTCCTCTCGCCCTTCTTCATCGCCGGCTTCTACTACAAGACCTTCATGTGGCCGCGCATTGCCTGGCACAGGCTTTATGAGCCTTTGATCCGCAGGGCCGCGGGACTCGGCGAAGCGCCGACCGAGGACGATCCGGACACCTATGCCTGCCGCTATATCCACTGCGATGTGCTGGTGGTCGGCGCGGGGATTGCCGGGCTGACGGCAGCCCTTTCCGCAGCCAGGGCCGGCAAGGACGTGATCCTTTGCGACGAAAAGCCGGAGCCGGGCGGTGCGCTCCAATATGAAAGCGGCACGACCGTCGACGGCAAGCAGGGGTACGAATGGGCGCTGGCTGCCGTGGAGGAACTGAAGGGGATGGACAATGTCCGCGTCCTGCCGCGCACGACTGCCTTCGGCTACTACAACCACAATTTCGTCGCGCTCGGCGAACGGCTCACCGATCACCTGCCGAATGCCAGGGCCAACGGCCCGCGCGAGCGGCTGTGGCAGGTGCGCGCGGGCGAGGTTATCCTCGCCACCGGCGCGATCGAACGTCCGATGGTCTTCCCGCAGAACGACCGGCCCGGCATCATGCTGGCCTCCGCCGCACGGTCCTATCTCAATCATTATGGCGTTGCCGTGGGCAGGCGCATCGGCGTCTTCTGCGCCCATGATTCGGCCTATGAGGCGGCCTTCGACCTGAAGAGGGCCGGTGTCGATGTTCCTGTCATCGTCGACAGCCGGATGGAGGCAGGCGCAGGACTTGAGGAAGAGGCAAGGGCGCTTGGCATCAAGATTCTTGCCAACAACACCGTTGTTGGAACGAAGGGGCGGCTCCGCGTCTCCTCCATGAAGGTGAAGGACAAGGACAGCGGCAAGACGCGCAGCTTCGATGTCGACGCGCTGATCACCTCCGCCGGCTGGACGCCGTCCGTCCATCTCTTTTCCCAGGCGCGTGGCAAGCTGGTCTTCGATGCGGATGAGCAGCGCTTCGTCCCCGGTACGCATGCGCAGAATTCCGTCTGCGTCGGCGCCTGCAACGGCACGGACGCGATCCACGCCATCATCGGCGAGGCGGCCGCGGCCGGCGGCGGCCTTGCCGATATAGCGGCCGAAAACGACCGTGCGTGGACCGGCGGCATGCTGGGCGAAGACGAGAGCGCCGACAGCCATGCCCGCGCCTTCATCGACTATCAGCACGATGTCTGCGCCAAGGATATCCGCCAGGCCGTGCACGAGGGCATGGCCTCGATCGAGCATATCAAGCGCTTCACGACCAACGGCATGGCGTCCGACCAGGGCAAGCTTTCCAACATGCACGGTCTCGCCATCGCCGCCGAAATGCTGGACCGGCCGATCCCGCAGGTGGGGCTCACCACCTTCCGGCAGCCCTTCACGCCCGTCACCTTCGGCACGCTGATCGGTCATTCGCGGGGGGCTCTTTTCGATCCGGCCCGCAAGACGCCGATCCATGAATGGGCGGAAGGCGAGGGCGCGGCCTTCGAGGATGTCGGCAACTGGAAGCGCGCCTGGTATTTTCCGCGCCCCGGCGAAACCAAGCATGATGCGGTCAACCGCGAATGCCGGACGGTGCGCGAGGCGGCCGGCGTCTTCGATGCCTCGACGCTCGGCAAGATCGAGGTGGTCGGCCCGGATGCCGAAGCCTTCATGAACCTGATGTATTCCAACGCCTGGTCGACGCTGAAGCCCGGCAAATGCCGCTACGGTCTGATGCTGCGCGAGGACGGTTACATCTATGACGACGGCGTGGTCGGCAGGCTTTCGGTGGACCGCTTCCATGTGACGACGACGACCGGCGGCGCGCCGCGCGTTCTCAACCTGATGGAAGATTATCTGCAGACCGAGTTTCCGCATCTGAACGTCTGGTTGACCTCGACCACCGAGCAATGGGCCGTGATCGCGGTGCAGGGGCCGAAAGCGCGGGAGATCATCGAACCCTTTGTCGAGGGCGTCGATATCTCGGCGGACGCCTTCCCGCATATGAGCCTTGCCGAATGCACGGTCTGCGGCGTGCCGGCGCGGCTTTTCCGGGTGTCCTTTACCGGCGAGCTTGGCTTCGAGATCAACGTGCCGGCCGACTATGGACTTTCCGTCTGGAAGACCGTTTTCGAGCGTGCCGAGCGCTTCGGGGCCTGCGCCTATGGTACCGAGACCATGCATGTGCTGCGCGCGGAAAAGGGCTATATCGTCGTCGGTCAGGATACCGATGGCACGGTAACGCCGTTCGATGCCGGCATGGGCTGGGCGGTGTCGAAGAAGAAGACCGATTTCGTCGGCATACGCGGGCTCAAGCGCCCGGATCTCGTCGCCGAGGATCGCAAGCAGCTTGTCGGCCTGATGGTCAAGAACAATCCGCGGCTGGTGCTGGAGGAGGGCGCGCAGATCGTTGCCGATCCGAATGCGGCCAAACCGGTGCCCATGCTCGGTCATGTGACGTCGGCCTACTGGTCGGAGGCATTGCAGAGTGGCATTGCCATGGCGGTGGTCAAGAACGGTCACGCGCTCAAGGGCCAGACGCTCTACGTGCCGATGCCGAACCGCAATATCGCCGTCGAGGTGGTCGACACCGTATTCTATGACAAGGAAGGAGCGCGCATCCATGGCTGAGGAACGTGTTGCGACACGCGCATTTCCGCTTGCCGGCACCTATGGCGGCTCGGGCCTTGCCCGCCTCGTGGTCGCCGCCGATGCCACGCGGCTTTCGCTCAGGGCCGGGGAGACTGCGCTCGGCGCGCTTTCCGGCGCCCTCGAGATCGACCTGCCGCGCGCGCCGCTGTCATCGGCCATGAAGGACGGCCGCTATGCCTTCTGGCTGGGGCCGGATGAATGGCTGGTGATCAACGAATATGGCGACGACCTGATGTCGCGGCTGCAGGGGATCGAGACGCCGTTCTCCGCCGTTGACGTCTCCCACCGCAACGTCGCGGTGATGGTCGACGGGCCGGGGGCTGCGGCAGCGATCAACGCCGCCTGCCCGCAGGACCTGAGGCTTGCCAGCTTTCCGGTCGGCAAGGTGGTGCGCACCGTTCTCGGCAAGGCGGAGATCGTTCTGTTCCGCAAGGAGGAGAACACCTTCCGCGTGGAATGCTGGCGCTCGTTCGCGCCTTACGTCTTCGGCCTGCTCGATCAGGGCGCGAAGGACGCGGCCCGTTGAGGCGGGTCAGGCCGTTTCCGGGCGATCTTCGGCGGCAAACTGGACAAGTGTGATCCAGTCGGCGGTCAGCGCCGGCTTCCGTTCGCCTTCGATTTCGACGCTCACGGTGTAATTGATCGCCAGCAGTTCGGCCCCGCGAAAGCGTGCGTCCCTGAGCGTGAAGCGGCCGCGCACGCGCGCGCCGCTTTTGACAGGGGTCATGAACCGCACCTTGTCGAAGCCGAAATTGATGCCCATGGTCTGTTCGCGCACCTTCGGCACGCAATCATAATTCATCGCCGAAAGCAGCGAGAGCGTCAGGAAACCATGGGCGATCGTACCGCCAAAAGCCGTTTCGGCTCGGGCGCGTTCCGGATCGGTATGGATGAACTGATGGTCGAGCGTGGCGTCGGCGAAGGTGTCGATCATCGTCTGGTCGACGGTGAACCAGCGCGACAGACCGACCTCATGGCCGATATAGTCCTTCACTTCAGAGAGCGAAATGTCTTTGGCCATTGTCTTCTTTCGGCTGCGCACGGTTGTTGTTGGTTGGCCTATCCGGCCTCGGAGAGCATTTCCGCATAAAACGATACCGAACGGGGCGCAAGCGCGATCTCGACGATGCCGCGTTTCCGGTCGGCGAGGCTGTGCCACCCGTGGGCGTCGCGCTCCGGCAGGCGGAAGGCCATTTCCCCGTGGCTGCGATTGATCAGGATGGCAAGACGCGTCGGACTTCCGCTGGCGCGCTCCGTGGTCGAGAGCACGACGCTCAGGCTGTCGCATTCCGCCGCCTCCCAGTCCTCGACGGACATGCTATCGCCGTCCGGACGCAGCCAGGTCACCTCGTCCTCGGTGAAGAACCCGGTTTCGGAGAAGACCGAGAACTGCCTGCGCAGGGCGGCCAGTTCCCCGGTATAGGCGATCAGCTCGTCATCCATGGCGTGCCAGTCGATCCAGGTGGTCTCGTTGTCCTGGCAATAGGCATTGTTGTTGCCGTACTGGGTCATGCCGCCCTCGTCTCCGGCTTTGAGCATGATCGCGCCGCGGCTGGCAAACAGGGTGGCAAGCAGCGCCTTGATGTCCTGCCGGCGGCGCGACAGCACCACGCCATTGTCGGTTTCGCCCTCGATGCCGTTGTTCCACGAGAAGTTTTCGTCGTGGCCATCGCGGTTGCTCTCGCCGTTGGGCCCGTTGTGCTTGTGCACATAGGCGGTCACGTCGTGCAGCGAAAACCCGTCATGGGCGGCGATGAAATTGACCGAGCGGGTCACATGCTGGTCGCGCACGGAGAAGATGTGCGAGGAACCCGACAGGGCGTCCGCGAGCAGGCCGGTCATGTTCGGATCGCCGCGCCAGAACCGGCGCATGTCGTCGCGCGCCCGGTCGTTCCATTCCAGGAAGGGGGCGGGGAAATGGCCAAGCTGGTAGCCGCCGGGACCGATATCCCAGGGTTCGGCGATCATGGTTCTGCCCTTCAGCGCCGGGTCCGAGAGAATGGCATCCAGCGTTTCGGCATGGGTATCGAAGCCTTGCCGGGTGCGCCCGAGGATGGGCGCGAGATCGAAGCGGAAGCCGTCAATGCCCGCCTGGGTGACGAAAAAGCGCAGGCTGTCGATGATATAGCGGCGCACCATCGGGTGGTCGCAGGCGATCGTGTTGCCGCAGCCGGTGTCGTTGATGAACACCGAAGGGTCGTCTTCGGCCAGCCGGTAATAGGTCGCGTTGTCCAGACCGCGGAAGCTCAGCGTGCCGCCGAACTGGTCGCTTTCGCCGCTGTGGTTGAAGACGAGATCGAGGATCACGGCGATGCCGGCCTTGTGCAGGGCTGCAACCGCCTCGCGCAATTCGGCGATTCCGCCCGGGCAGAGCCGCGGGTCAGGCGCCATGAAGGTCACCGGATTGTAGCCCCAGGCATTGGTAAGTCCGAGATCCCTGAGATGGCGCTCGTCGATCCACGCCGTCACCGGCATGAGTTCGATCGCGTCAGCCCCGATCTTCTGCAGATGCTCCACCACGGCGGGATGTCCGAGGGCCGCGACTGTGCCGCGAATGCTTTCGGGCACGTGCGGATTGAGCTTCGTCAGCGATTTTACCCCGGCCTCGTAGATGAAGGCCCCATCCGGCAGGTCGATATGGCCGGGTTCGTCGCCCAGATCGGGAACCACCACGCTTTTCGGCACGATGTCGGCCGTCTCGACGCCATATTGTCCGAGCCTGGGATCATAGCGGTAGGGCGCGTCGATTTCGCGCGCGTACGGGTCCACCAGAAGCTTCGAGGAATCGAACCAGTGTCCGGCCATCGGATCGTACCGTCCGAAGGCGCGATAGCCGTAGCGCTGGCCGGGTTTCAGCCCGTCGACGAGCAGGCGGAACATATTGCCACGCTCGTGCGACATCGGAAGATGCGCGGTCTCCGTGCCGTCCGGGGTAAACAGGCAGAGTTCCATACCTGCCGCATTCTCCGAATAGACGGAAAATTCGACGCCCCGGTCGAGAACCCTCACGCCGGGTCTTGCTTCATGGTCACGCATCGGTATCTCAGGTAATCACGGTCGGAGCATCGCGGCCGGTGCGTTCCTTGATGCCGGCGACGTGCTCGGCATAGGCGATCAGCCCGGCAAGCGTCTTCTGCGTGTCTTCTTCATGGCGGGCCGGGTCCGGCTCGAAATGCTCCAGATAGACGCGCAGCGTCGCTCCGGACGTGCCGGTGCCGGAAAGACGGAAGACGACGCGGGAACCGCTTTCGAACATGATGCGCACGCCCTGGTTCCGACTGATCGAGCCGTCGACCGGGTCGTGATAGGCGAAGTCGTCGGCTTCCTTCACGGTCAGGTCGCCGAAGGTGGAGCCGGGCAGGGTGGCAAGCTTCTCGCGCAGCGCGTCCATCAGGCCGTTGGCCGCCTCGGTTTCGATGCCCTCATAGTCGTGGCGGGAATAATAGTTGCGGCCATAATCCGCCCAGTGCTTCTTGACGATGTCGAACGCGGTCTCGCCGCGCACGGCCAGGATGTTGAGCCAGAGCAGAACGGCCCACAGCCCGTCCTTCTCCCGCACATGGCTGGAGCCGGTGCCGAAGCTCTCCTCGCCGCACAGCGTCGCCTTGCCGGCATCGAGCAGATTGCCGAAGAATTTCCAGCCCGTCGGCGTCTCATAGGCCTCGATGCCGAGTTTCTCGGCCACCCGGTCGGCGGCCTGGCTGGTCGGCATCGAACGGGCGATCCCGGCAAGGCCGCCCTTGTAGGCAGGCGCCAGGTGCGCGTTTGCCGCAAGGATGGCGAGACTGTCGGACGGCGTGATGAAGATGCCCTTTCCGACCACCATGTTGCGGTCGCCGTCGCCATCGGAGGCCGCGCCGAAATCGGGGCCGTCGGCGCTCATCACCTCGTCATAAAGTTCCTTGGCATGGACGAGGTTCGGGTCGGGGTGGTGGCCGCCGAAATCTTCGAGCGGCACGAAATTGCGCACCGAGTCCTCCGGCGCGCCAAGACGGTTCTCGATGATTTCCCTGGCATAGGGGCCGGTTACCGCACTCATTGCGTCGAAGGCGATGCGGAAACCGCCGGCGATATAGGAACGGATCTCTTCGAAATCGAACAGTTCCTCCATCAGGGCCGCATAGTCTGCGACCGGATCGAAGACTTCCACGTCCATGTCATCGACCTTGTAGGTGCCAAGCTTGTCGAGCGGCACGTCGTCGGCCTCGGAGATGCGGTAGCGGTCGATCAGCTTGGTGCGCTCATAGATCGCATCGGTGATGCGCTCGGGCGCGGGGCCGCCATTGGCGGTGTTGTATTTGATGCCGAAATCCTCGTTCGGGCCGCCGGGATTGTGGCTGGCCGAGAGGATGATGCCGCCGAAGGCCTGGTATTTTCGGATCATGTTGGAGGCCGCCGGCGTCGACAGAATGCCGCCCTGGCCGACCATGACCTTGCCGAAACCGTTGGCCGCGGCCATCTTGATCGCGGTCTGGATCACCTCGCGGTTGAGATAGCGCCCGTCGCCGCCGATCACCAGCGTCTTGCCCTGATAGTCCTCGAGGCTGTCGAATACCGACTGGATGAAGTTTTCCGCATAATGCGGCTGGGCGAAAACCGGCACTTTCTTGCGCAGGCCCGAGGTTCCGGGCTTCTGGCCGTCAAAGGGCTTGGTGGCAATGGTCTTGGTCATGATGTTCGAACCGTCACACGAATAGGCTTGAATAAAGGTCGGCGTAAAGTTTGGCGCTGGATTTCCAGGACACGTCGCTCTTCATGCCCTGTTTCTGCATATGCATCCAGTTTTTCTTGTCGTCGAAAAGGTTGACGGCGCGGCGCAGGGCGTGGACCAGCGACCAGGTTTCCACCGGCGAGAACTGGATGCCCGTTGCCGCCTTCATATCGAGCGCGGCCGGATTGGCGTCGATGATGGTGTCGGCCAGACCGCCGGTGCGCGCGACAACCGGCACGCAGCCATAGCGCAGGCCGTAAAGCTGGGTCAGGCCGCAGGGTTCGAAACGCGAGGGAATGAGGATGGCATCGGCGCCGGCCTGCTGGATATGCGACAGCGTCTCGTCATAGCCGATGATCGTGCCGACGCGCCCGGGATAGAGCCGCACCGCGTTGCGGAAGGCTTCCTCCAGGTGATGCTCGCCGGTGCCGAGAACGGCGAGCTTGCCGCCCATCGCCACCAGCGGTCCGATGGCTTCGGCGAGAAGGTCCATGCCCTTCTGCCAGGTCAGGCGCGAGACGACGCAGAAGATCGGCGAATTGTCGTCATCAAGGCCGAAGCGTTCGCTCAGGACCTGCCGGTTGGGTTCGCGCAGGCGCAGACGGCTCGGCGTGTAGCGGCTGGCGAGCGTCTTGTCCGTCGTCGGGTTCCAGACATCGGTGTCGATGCCATTGACGATACCGTGGACGGTATGCGCGCGCGCGGCGATCAGGCCTTCGAGCCCCATGCCGTATTGCGGCGTCTGGATCTCGCGCGCATAGGTGGGGCTGACGGTGGTCACCGCCCAGGCGGTCTGCAAGCCGCCCTTCAGGAAGCCGACATTGCCGTAATACTCGACGCCGTCCACGGCCATCGCATGGGCCGGAAGGCCGAGCCAGGGGAAGATCTCGGGTCCGAACGTGCCCTGAAACGCGATGTTGTGGATGGTGAGGATCGACGGTTTCTCCGGAACGTCGGCAAAACGCATGTAGACCGGCGTCAACGCCGCCTGCCAGTCATGGCAGTGGACGAGGTCCGGCTCCCATCCCGGAAGCACGCCGGCGGCAACTTCCGCCGCCGCTTTGGACAGCGCCCCGAAACGGCGCCAGTTGTCGGAATAACCTTCCCCGCTCGCGGAATTGTAGGGATTGCCGAAACGGCCGAAAAGCGCCGGAATGTCCAGGATCAGAAGGTCGAGGCCCTCGTATCTGGCTGCGTGGAGCGTTGCCCATTCCCCGAAAAGGTCGCCGAAGGTGTGAACCTTTTCGGCATGCCCCTCGACCGCCTTCATGATTGCCGGGTAACCCGGAACGATGGTGCGGGTTTCGACGCCAAGGCCGGCAAGGGCAAGCGGCAAGGCGCCTGCCACATCGGCAAGGCCACCCGTCTTGATCAACGGGTAGATTTCCGACGCAACGGAAAGGACCTTCATGTCTTAGTTATCCAATCTGTCGATCATCGACTGTGTAATCAGGCAAATGCCGCTTTCGGAGCGACGGAAGCGGCGGGCATCCACGTCCGGGTCCTCGCCGACGACAAGGCCTTCGGGAATGTGGACGCCGTGGTCGATCACCACGTTCTTCAGCCGCGCGTGCCGTCCGATATGGACATGGGGGAGAATGACGGCGCCTTCGAGGCGCGAATAGGAATTGGCGCGCACGCCGGTGAAAAGCAGGCTCTTGTAAAGCTGCGAACCGGAGATGATGCAGTCGCCCGATACCACCGAGGAAATGGCCGAACCGCGGCGGTTCTCGTCGTCATGAACGAATTTCGCCGGCGGCGTGACCTCCGAATAGGACCAGACAGGCCAGGACTTGTCGTATATGTCGAGTTCCGGAACCACGGCCGTCAGGTCGATATTGGCCTGCCAATAGGCATCGATCGTGCCGACATCGCGCCAATAGGCTTCCTTTTCATAGCTCGAGCGCACGCAACTCTTGGAGAAGCGGTGCGCCATCGCCTTGCCGTTTTTCACGATGTAGGGGACGATATCCTTGCCGAAGTCGCGGCTGGAGGTCGGATCGGCTGCATCGCGGTAGAGGCATTCGAACAGGAACTTGGTGTTGAAGACATAGATGCCCATGGAGGCAAGCGCCATCTTCTCGTTGCCGGGAATGCCCGGCGGATTGGCCGGCTTTTCGACGAAATCGACAATCCGGTCGGTGGCGTCCACATGCATCACGCCGAAGCCCTTGGCCTCTTCCACCGGGACTTCCAGGCAGCCGATGGTGATATCGGCGCCTTCGTTGACGTGCTGCTGAAGCATCGCCTCATAGTCCATCTTGTAGATGTGGTCGCCGGCCAGGATGATCATGTATTCCGGGCCATAGGAATCGATGATGTCGATATTCTGGTAGACCGCGTCGGCCGTGCCCTCGTACCACTGCGTTTCCGAGACGCGCTGGGAGGCGGGAAGCACGTCGAAACTCTCGTTTCGTTCAGGCCGGAAGAAGTTCCACCCCTGATGCAGGTGTCGGATCAGCGAGTGCGCCTTGTACTGCGTGGCGACGCCGATGCGCCGGATGCCGGAATTGAGCGCGTTCGACAGAGCGAAGTCGATGATGCGGGTCTTGCCGCCGAAATAGACCGCGGGCTTTGCACGCGTGTCGGTCAGTTCCTTCAATCGGCTGCCGCGACCGCCGGCCAGAACATAGGCCATGGCGTCACGGGCCAGGGGGTATCCAGTGCGCGTATTCATCCTTCCCTCCCTCTCACTCACTCTTCCGGTTCCAGCATGATGGTTGCAAGCGGCGGCAGAAGCAGGGTGGCGGAAATGCCGCCATGGCCATGGACGTCGGCGCGCACGCGCCCGCCATTGCCCTTGCCGCTGCCGCCGTAGATTTCGGCGTCGGTATTCAGGATTTCGCGCCAGATCCCGGCCTTGGGCACAGGGACGTGATAGTCCTCGCGCGGAACCGGCGTGAAATTGCAGATGACGATAATTGGCTTTTCGCCCGGCGCCTTGCGCTGCCAGGCAAAGACGGAATTGTCGTGATCATCGACGATCGTCCACTCGAAGCCCTCCGGCTCGCAGTCGCGCGCATGCAGCGCCTTCTTGGAGCGGTAGGTGAAGTTGAGATCGCGCACCAGGCGGCGCATGCCCTCGTGGGTCGGATAGTCGAGCAGGTTCCAGTCCAGCCCGCGGGCCTCGCTCCATTCGCTCCACTGGGCGAATTCCTGCCCCATGAACAAGAGCTTCTTGCCGGGATACCCCCACATGAAGGCGTAGTAGGCCCTCAGATTGGCGAATTTCTGCCAGTCGTCGCCCGCCATCTTGGCAATCAGCGAGCCCTTGCCGTGCACCACCTCGTCGTGGGAGAGCGGCAGAACATAGTTCTCGGCGAAGGCATAGAGCAGGCCGAAGGTGATTTCCTGGTGATGATGCTTGCGGTAGATCGGCTCGCGCGCGAGATAGCTCAGCGTGTCGTGCATGAAGCCCATGTTCCACTTGAAGCCGAAGCCGAGACCGCCTTCGTGCACGGGCTGCGAGACCTTGGGCCAGGCGGTCGATTCCTCGGCGATCGTCATCATCTCCGGATGATTGCCGTAGACGGCCTTGTTGGTCTCCTGGATGAAACGGACGGCGCCGAGATTTTCATTGCCGCCATATTCGTTCGGCACCCATTCGCCGTGCTTGCGCGAATAGTCGAGGTAAAGCATCGAGGCGACGGCGTCGACCCTGAGCCCGTCGACATGAAACCGTTCGCCCCAGTAGAGCGCGTTGTTCAGGAGAAACGAGGCGACTTCGGTGCGGCCGAAATTGTAGATCGCCGTGTTCCAGTCCGGATGAAAGCCCTGGCGCGGATCGGCATGCTCGTAAAGCGACGTGCCGTCGAATTGCCTGAGGCCATGCTCGTCGGTCGGGAAATGGGCGGGCACCCAGTCGAGGATGACGCCGAGGCCGACCTTGTGGCAGCCATTGACGAAACGGGCGAAGCTTTCCGGCTCGCCGAAACGGGCCGTCGGCGCATAAAGCCCGGTCGTCTGGTAGCCCCAGGACGGATCATAGGGATATTCGGAGACCGGCAGGAATTCGATATGGGTGAAGCCCATGTCGGCGCAATAGGGGATCAGCCGGTCGGCGAGTTCGTCCCAGGACAGAAACGACCCG
>NZ_CFHTCS010000094.1:0-13327 GCF_984369615.1 Martelella sp.
GGACGCACCAGCATTGGCCGCATAACTTAAACCAAACGGTCGCCGGCAAACCCGGCCCGATCACGATGCCCAGGATGATCGGAGCGATCGGGAATC
Organism: Martelella sp.; assembly: GCF_984369615.1. Classification (NCBI taxonomy): domain Bacteria; kingdom Pseudomonadati; phylum Pseudomonadota; class Alphaproteobacteria; order Hyphomicrobiales; family Aurantimonadaceae; genus Martelella; species Martelella sp. The sequence goes on from NZ_CFHTCS010000094.1 coordinate 97, forward strand.
CCTTGCTCTCGAGAATGAAGGCGAGCACGCCCATGGCCAGCATCACGCCGACGCCGAAGACCGAGTTGTTGACCGCATAGGAGCCGACGATGCAGAAGGCGAGAATGGAGGCGTTGAGATAGGTGCGCGACAGGCGGAAGATCGAGCGCGAAAAACGTACGGCTAGCCATCCGAGGGGGATGATCAGCAGGTTCGCCAGCGCAAAGACGATCATGACCGCGTAGAAGTTCTGGGGATTGTTGATGAAGATTGTCGGGCCCGGATTCATGCCCTTCATCACCAGGACGCCAACGGCAATGGCCGTGACCGCATCGCCGGGAATGCCGAAGACCATGGCCGGGATCCACGCCGAACTCAGCGCGGCATTGTTGGTCGCGGAGGCCTCCACCAGTCCTTCGGAATGTCCGGTCCCGAATTTTTCCGGCGTTTTCGAGAATTTCTTCGAGATGGCATAGGAAATCCAGGCGCCGAGATCGCCGCCGGCGCCGGGCAGGGCGCCGATCACCGTGCCGAACGCGCTGCCGCGAAGCACATTGAACTTATGACGCCAAAGCGTGCCCGCCATACCGGCAAGCGGATTGCCGATCTTCATGACCGGTTCGCGTTTGCCGGGCTCGCTGGCCTTGTGCCGGAGGATTTCGGACAGGGCGAACATGCCGATCATGGCCGGTATGAAGCTGATGCCCCCCATCAGTTCCGTCCAGCCGAAGGAAAAGCGGGGCGTGGCCGTCAGCGGGTCGAGGCCGACGGTCGCGATGAACAGACCGAGAAGCAGCGAAAGCGTTCCCTTGACCTTGCTTCCCGAACTGATCAGCGCCGCGCATGACAGCCCCAGCATGGCCAGCCAGAAATATTCGAAACTCGAAAACTGCAGTGCGATCTTGCCGAGGGCCGGCGCGATGAAGAGCAGGGCGACAAAGCCGATCATGCCGCCGACCGATGACGAGCAGATGGAAATGCCCAGCGCCTTCGCCGGTCGGCCGGCCTTGGTCATGGCATAGGCCTCGTCGACATAGGCCGCCGATGCCGGGGTGCCGGGAATGCGCATCAGCGCTCCGGGAATGTCGCCAGCAATGATGGCCATGGTGGTGCAGGCCACGATCGCTGCGATGGCGGGAACCGGATCCATGTAGAACGAGAAAGGCACGAGCAGCGCCGTCGCCATCGTGGCGGTGAGGCCGGGAATGGCCCCGACGAAAAGGCCGAAAGTGGCCGCTGCGCAAATCACCAGCAATGTATAGGGCGTGATGACAAGTTCGATTGCTTCGAGAAAGACATGCATGGCCGTTTCTCCTCACCCGAGAATGCCGACCGGCAACGGAACGCGAAGTCCGTTGACGAAGAGAAAGTAGATGAACACCGTCAGGAATGCTGCATAGAGGCCGCCGCGCACCAGGCCGCCGCCGCCGATGCGGATCATCAGCAGGATGAACAGGAATGTAAGCGGCAGGAAGCCGACGGATTCCAGAAGCAGGATGTAGAGGCCAAGGCTCACCAGTACTGTGACCGGAAACCAGGTGAAATCCTCGCGTTTGAACAGCACGGCCGCATGACGGCGCAGCATCGCGATTTCCGGGCGCCCCTGAAACGCCAGGACGCCGCCCGCCAGAACGAATGCGCAGCCGATGATGATCGGCAGGGTTCCCCCGCCGATCGTCATGCCGCCGAGCCCTTCCATCCGCGTTCCGGTGATAGCCAGAACCACGCCGCCGATCACGAAAAGCAATCCGAGGACGGTGTCCGGAACGCCGGTGGCGATGCGGTCTGCATTGTCGTCTTCTGGTGAGGTGTCATTCATGGCCTCACTCCTTTCCGTTGGTGTCGGGAGCAGACGGCCGAAGGCGCTCCGACCGGGATACGGCCGAAAAATCCGTACTTCAGTTGTTGAATGGCGTGCCTTCGGCGGCCGGTCCGGTCCGTCAGTTCTTGACGAGACCGGCGGCGTTCATGGCCTTTCCGAAGGCCTCATCACGCTGGGCGAGGTAGTCGACGAAGGCGTCTCCGCCTTCCCACACGACGCCGTAGGAGCGCTTGGCCATCAGGTCGGCGAATGCGTGGCTGCTGACGACGTCGGCCATGACCTCAATCAGCGTCGCGCTGACGTCGTCGGGGAGGTCGCTTGGCCCGCCGAGGCCACGCCAGCCATTGATCGGAAAGTCGATACCGGTGCTTTCCTTGATCGTCGGCAGGTTCGGGTGTGCCGGATCGCGCTCGGTGCCGAGGATCGACAGCGCCTTGAGTTCGCCGGCATCGATCAATCCCTGAGCCTCGGGAAGCTGGACGACGCCGACATCGATCGCTCCGGATGCCAGCAATTGCAGGGCGGGAGCGGCACCTTCGGTCGGCACCCAGAAAGCCCTGTTGCCGTCAAGCTCGTTCACCAGCGTGACATAGGCCAGGTGATTGACGCCGCCCTGATTGGCGCCGCCGGCCCGGATCGCCGCGGCATTTTCCTCGATCGCCGTTGTAAGCGCGTCCATGCTGTCGAACGGGCCGTCGGTTCTGACGACCACGGCGGACGGGTCGGCGTTATAAAGGCCGAGCGGCGTGAAATCCTTGTAGGTCAGTTCGGATGTGCCGAGCCAATGGAACATCGACAGTTCCGTGGTGATGATGCCCAGCGTGTAACCATCGGGATCGGCATCGGCGATTTCCTTGTGGCCGATGACGCTGCCGCCGCCGGTGCGGTTGACGACATTGATCGGCTGGCCCAGCTCTTCTTCCATCAGCGTTGCCAGGATCCGTCCGGTGGCGTCCGTTCCGCCGCCCGCGCCCCAGGGCACGATCAGCGTGATCGGCCGTTCCGGGTATTCGGCGCACGCTGCCGAAATACCGCCGACAACGATCACCGTCGTTGCCAGAAGCGTCTTCAGAATAGTCATTGAATTCTCCTCCCAATCTTCCTTTTGGGTTCCGAAAAGGGCCGACAAGGCCCTGCGGTCCAGAATCCCCCTTTGTTCGACGCGGGCAGAAAAGCCGACGCCCTTTGCAGTCTGAAACGGCCGCGCTCAATCGCAATGGCGCTGCACGCCAGTCAAGCCTCCCTGGCGCAATACCGCATAGCGGAATGCTGTACCGCGAATTAATGCTCTCATCGGAGGTCGGGACTGTCAACACAAATCCCAAAAAAAAGAATGGTGTTCCGAATAGCGGGATTTACTGCGCAGGCGATGTCGGTTATGATGCCTCTCAAGAAATCCGTTTCAAACTTTGTCTAGAGCCTGAAACGATTTAGTTCTTCCGTATAACGGGATTGGATTTCTTATTTTGGAAGGTGGGTTCACGGAACGCTGTTGGGGGTAATCATGAAAGACGATCAGGCAGCACGGGTGAAAACCAGAGGCGATGAGGGACTGAAGTCACTGTCGAAGGTGGTGCGCATCCTGGAGTGCTTTTCGGTCAATGACCGCGCATTGTCGCTTGCGACGATATGCCAGCGGACGGGGTTTCCGAAGAGCACGACGCACCGGCTTGTGGCTTCCATGCGGGAGGTCGGGTTCCTGGATCAGGACAGGGAGCGTGACAGCTATCGCCTGGGGCTCCGGCTGTTCGAGTTCGGCGATATCGTGCTCGCCAATCTCGATGTGCGCCGGGAAGCCCGGCCGATGATGGAATCTCTTCAGCACATGACCGGCCAGACCGTTCATCTTGCTGTTTTCGACGGGATGCAGGCTGTTGTCATCCATCGTGTGGGTACCGGAAACGAAAGCCATACCAAAGCGGGCATGATCGAGAACGCGCCGGTGCATTGCACGAGCATCGGCAAGGCGATCCTCGCATTTCAGACTGAGGAGGCCGTCGAACGGGTGATTTCGGCGGGCATGTCGCGCTACACCGACCAGACAATGACAGATCCCGATGACCTGCGCCGGGCCCTGGCCGAAATTCGCGAGAAAGGCTATGCCGTGGACAATGAGGAGCATCAGCCAGGACTGCGATGTCTCGGCGCTCCGATCCACGATCAGAACGGCCGCGTATTCGCCGGCATCAGCGTCAACGGTCCGGCCTGGCAGATTCCCGAAAACGAAATCCCGGATCTGGCCAAGATCGTCGTCTATCAGGCGCGCGTGATCTCCCAGCGCCTTGGTTGGCACGACTGAGCGGCCGGCCGGTGTTTCGGCGCCTGCGGTCTTTGCCGTGTCAGAGCCTGGGGCTCGATTGCCGCCCGTTGTGCAGAGCGAGCACGCTGGAACGCGCTATCAGGCTCGGTTGAACAAAGGTGCGAACGGGCCAAGGGCCTTTACGGCCCGCGCCGATCTGTCGGATGAGCAATTCCGCTGCATGACGGCCCATTTCTTCGACATGCTGGCTGACGGCGCTGATGGTGGGGGTCACCATGGTCATCCAGAGCGCATCGTCATAGGCCACCACCGAGACATCTTCCGGAACGCGCACACCGTGCTTGCCAAGCGCCACGTAAAAGCGCTGCGAGACGACGCTGTTGGCCGAGAAGATCGCAGTGATCGATTTTGTTTTCAGCGCGCCGACGAACCGGTCAAGACCGGAGGCGATTTCCGCGTCGGAGGAGCCGAGCTTGAAAATGAGGTCTTCCGGCACGGCAAGGCCGCGCTCGGTGAAGGCCTCGCGCCAGCCCTCGATGCGTGCCCGTCCGGTCGTCCACTGGTCGTGATCGATGAGGAGGGCGATCCGTTCGTGGCCGAAGCCGATCAGATGTTCGGTCGCCATCTTGCCGCCGGCCCGGTTGTCGCCTGCGACAAGGGCGTTGGCGTCGCTGACGGAACGGTCGATCTGCAGGACCGGCCGGCCGAAATCGCGCACGCTCGCCACCGCCTCGGCCGAGACCGGCGTGATCGCGATCGCCGAAACACCCATGGCGATCAGCGATTTCACCGCCGCCTTCTGCTCCTTCGGATCGGCGCGATCGATGATCAGGATGACCTCGTAGCCCTCCGCTCGGGCGACCTCCTGAAAACCCGTGGCAAGCTCGGCATAGAAGGGGTCCAGAATACTCGAGACGACGAGACCGATCTGTGTGCTGGAGCCCTGTCTGAGATTGCGGGCATTGAGGTCCGGCACATAGCCGATCTTCTGCGCCGCGGTGACGACGCGCGCCTTGACGTCGGCGGCGACATAGCCCTTGCCGCTGAGCGCGCGAGAGACGGTCGAGGTCGAAAGACCGACCGCCTCTGCGATATCGCCGATCGTGACGCGCTTATCTGCCATGGAGTACGAGCCTCATCAAAAATGCTCTTTTAGCGCGTTTTCTGGTATCTGTTGAAGTACTCATCGAGCGCGAAAAGCCCGGTGCAGTCCTGACATGTCGTCATCCGCCCCAAAACGCGTGAGAAACTGGTCAGGCCGAGGCCATACCTTTCGCCGAGCAGGGCCTTGGCCGAGCCGGGATAGCTCTGTTCCAGGGCCATATCTCCGGCAGTCAGCAACAGCGAGAGTGCGTCGGTCTCCTCGCTCGCAGCCCGCTGGAGCATGTCCGGAAACACATTGGCCATCAGGCCGCAGAACCCGTCCGCACCGGCCTCGAACGAGGCCCGAAATGTTGCCACTTCGGCGTTCATCAGCTTCAGTCGGCTGCCGCTGACAATGTCGATCCTGCGTTTGATTTGCGCAAGGTTGCAGCAGGTATCCTTCAAGAAGGTGAAGCGTCCGCTCTGCGCCGCACATGCAAGAGCCTTGTCGGAGATCAGCCGCTTGTAGGGGCGGGGCGCCTCGTAGAGACCGAGATCGCCGGTGCTATCTGCGATGATCGTCTCAAGGCATGCGAGAAAGGCCTCGTCGCTTTCGCCCTCAACGACCAGGTGTCCGGTCAGAAGGACGCAGCAGTCAACGCCGCCGATCGCCCGCACACGCGCAATCGCATCCGGCCAGCCTTCGCCTTGCCTGCAGAACACCGAGGCGGCGACGGGAACCCTTCCCGCAACCGCGCGGACAGCGGCCCTGATAACCGCTGCCCGCTCGGTATCGTTCATCGACAGCGGTTCGGCAGAAAGTCCGGTGACTAGCAAGCCGGAGACGCCACGGGCGATGTAGAAATCGACGAGGCCCTGAATGGCATCAAAATCAATCTCCCCGTTTTCGAGAAACGGGGTGAGGAGAGGCGGCCAGATTTCGGGTTGGCGGGCCATGGTCAGATACCTTCGGACAGGAGGTGAAGTTTGCGGTCGGGTTCGAATTCGAGAAGGTCGAGGGTGACGATCTTGCCGGAGCGCGTTATGGCCAGCGTACGGATTTCGAACGGTTCGAGGGCGAGCGAAAGCAGATGGCCGCCGGCAAAGTCAAGCCCAAGCCGGGCCGAAATCGGGCCGGGCGTGTCGTTGACGAAGCGCATCACGGTCGCCGCAGGATCGTCTTCCCAGGGTTTCAGCGCCGTCAGCCGCAGACCGGGCGTTTCCTCAAGACCTGAAATCAGTTCACGTGCGGCAGGCATGTCGCCGGGATGGAAGCTTTCCATCATCACCCGGGGCGGCATGACCATCATTTCAGCAAGCCGGCTTGCCTCTCCCATATCGTCGCCTGTCTGGGGCAGGAGCCGCACGCTGAAGCGCTGCAGGCCCTGATCCTGATAGTGATAATGCTCACTGTCGCGCAGCTCGCGCGGATCGTGCCAGGCAAAGACAGGGCTTCTCGCGGCAGTGATGCCGATATCGCCGTCAACGCAGTCATAGGCGTATTTGGCATTGTTGATCACGCTGATCCGCGTGCCATCGGAGCCGGCGACGCTGACCCAGCGCTGGCCGGGATATTCGAGCCCGTCTGCGGGCCGCTCCACATAGCCATATTGCATCTGGTAGCGCGCCGTACTGGCCGATATCGCCGTCGGATAGCGCAGTTTCAGAAGGTGAAGCTCTTCCTGCCAGTCGATTTCGGTGCGGATTTCAAGCGAGCGGGCATCGCTGTCGAGCACGAAGAGTTCGCTAAGGCGTGAGCGTCCGAGGCGGGCGTTGACGCGAATGGAGGCGCGAACCGGGCCGGCATCCTCGATGTGGATGCTCTCGACTTCGAACTGGCGGCCCTGGCCGACATAGGACTCGACCCGGTGGCCCCAGGTGTCCGAGCCATCGGCCGAAACGACGGTATGGATGGCGCCTTTGGCAGGGGCGAGATCCTTCCCGTCGGCAAGGGTGACAAATTCGTCAAGCCAGCCGGTCTGCGGGTTGATCGTCACCCGCAGATGCGCGTTTTCGATCGTTGTGCCGCCAGCGCGCGCCTTTCCTCGCGGCGCGGCTCGCGGCGCTTCGGTCCGGCGAACGCGATAGAGCTTGTGGCCAAAGGCTGGCACCCTGGCGGGGAAGGCAATGCGGGCGCGATAGCGGTCGCGGAAGATGTCTTCCTCGCGGATGGTCGCGTCGGCCCTGATCTTCTGCCAGGGCGTCTCCTCGCCATCCTCGGCGCTGACGATCCAGTTGCCCGGCAGGAAGGAAAGTTCCAGTTCCGCGGTGATCTCGGCTTCGAACGGATGCGGGTTGAAGACGATGAGCGGCTGCGTTTCCTCGTCTGCCGGTATGGCGATGTCGCGGGCGGCGATCTGCAGGGCGCGGTTGGTGACCCTGTCCGCCGTCGCGATCACGCCGCCAAGGGCATGGACCGCGTCTTCGCAGGCGGGAAGGATCGAGCTTCCGGGCAGGATGTCGTGGAACTGGTTGAAGAGCAGCGTCTTCCATGCCTCGTCGAGCTTTTCGCCGGGGTAGGAGACCCCCTGTGTGGCTGCGGAAAGCGTGGCATAGCGCTCCGCCTCCAGAAGTGCGGCTTCTGCCTTCAGATTCATCTGCTTGATCTTCGCAAAGGCCGCGTAGCACCCGGCGGCGTGGCGCTGAAGCTCGCCCTCGTGAACCGGCATGGGCTTGCCGCTGTTCCGGCGCTCCTCGAAAAAGCGGTCGGGGCCGGCCATGATCAGTCTGCCGAACCGGCCGTCTGCATCAAGCGCCTCGATGCTCTTCAGGTTTCGCCGGGTCGGGCCGCCGCCATGATTGCCGACGCCATAGAAGACCATGGCCTCGTCCTCAAGCGCTGCGCCGATCTTGCTGATGGCGGTCTCCATATGCCGGTCGACGTTTTCCGCCGTCGTGCAGTATTCATGCGGGATCCGGTAGGCGGCAACCGAGGCGCCGCCCAGCCCTTGCCATTCAAACAGCGTATGCGGCATGTCGATTTCGTGCGGGCCGGGGCGCAGGAAGCAGTAAGAGGCGATCCGGTGGCCGGCAAGCACCTGCGGCAGAGCCGCGGAGTGGCCGAAGGGGTCGGCATTGAGGCCGACATTGGCGATTCCGCCGAAATGCTCAAGCAGATAGCGCTGGCCGATCAGACCCTGGCGCACGAAGGATTCGAGGTTCGGCAGATTGCAGTCCGGCTCGACCCACCAGCCGCCGACCATGGCGATGCGCCCGGAAACGACGAGGTCGCGAAGCCGGGAGAAAAGCTTGGGGTCGCTCTCGCGGATCCACTCCACGACCGCGACCTGTTCGAAGGTGAAGACGTAGTCCTCGAATTCCTCAAGAAGGGCGACGGCTGCTGTCAGCGTCGCGCGGGCCTCCTGATAGCCTTCCGTCCAGCGCCACAGCCAGACGGGGTCGAGATGGGCATGACCGACCATGTGAATGGCGGCGAAACGCGATTTCTGCTCAGACATTTTCGCTCTCCGCGACAAGTGTTTCCAGACGGGCGCAGATCAGGTGCATGGCAAGCTGGTGCATCTCCTGAATGCGGGCTGTCATCGTGTGGGGTGAAATGAAGGCGAGGCTGCAATCCTTCGCGATTTCGGCGCCGTTCTGGCCGGTGAAGAGAACGGTTTTGGCGCCTTTTGCCCGGGCGGCGGCAATCCCGGAGCGGATATTTTCCGACTGTCCGCTCGTGGAAAAGGCAATGACGATATCCCGCGGTCCGGCAAGGGCCGTGACCTGACGGGCGAAAACGGCATCGAAGGAGAAGTCGTTGCCGATGCAGGTGAGCGCCGAAACGTCGGCGGAGAGACAGGTCGCGGGCAGGGGGCGCCGGTTGGATTTGTAGCGGCCGATCAGCTCGCCGCTGAAATGCAACGATTCCGCGGCCGAACCGCCATTGCCGAACACATAGACGCAACCGCCCGCACAGACGCTCTGCCAGATCGCGTCAGCGATGGCGATGATATCGGGAAGGCGAGTCCGCATTTCCGCATTCATGGCAAAATGGGCCGCCATCTCCTCTTCCAGGCTTGCCGTCATTCTCTGATCCTCACCTTGACGCCCGTGGCGCTGCCGATTTCGTTCCATGCGACGGAGGCCGCCGAGGCGACGCCCGAATTGCGGCCGAAGCCCGTCTTGCGCACCGTCAGGCGTTGACCGACGCCGGCGGCCATGCTGCTGCCGACGAGCGCCATCGCGGGCGCGAAGAGCTCTCCATCGGCCTCGGTCACGCCGCCGCCGATCACCAGCAGGGCGGGATCGAACAGATCGGCCGCCGCGCGCACCGCACGGGCAAGCATGCCCATCGAACTCTGCCAGAAGGCAAGGGCCTCCTCGTCGCCGGCAAGCGCCGCATCGGCGACATCGCGCGCGGAATAGGGCCGCGGCGTCGCCATGCACATGGCTTTGGCCTCGGTATAACGCTTGCCGATCGATGTTCCCGAGACATAGGCTTCAAAACACCCCGTCAGCCCGCAGTTACAGGTGCGGCCATCGTAAATGAGCGGGATATGGCCGAGCTCCGACCCGTTGCCGGTATGGCCGGTATAAAGAAAGCCATCGGTGATGACGCCGCAGCCGATCCCTGAGGACACGGTAATATAGGTCACATCCCTCACCGCGTCGGGATTGTCCCAGAGCGCCGTGGCGATTGCGCCCGCCGCCGCGTCATTCTGCAGATAGGCCTTCGCGCCGAAGCAGGTTTCCATTTGCCGTGTCAGCGGTATGCGATCCCAGTCCGGCAGGTTGGGCGGAGACAGGACCAGGCCTTTTTCGAGGTCGAGCGGTCCGCCGCAGGCGATGCCCGTTCCCTCTATCGCAAGCCCGTTCCTTCTGGCGTGGGCCTCGGCTGCCCTGCCGAGCCGCTCTATCAGCGCCAGGCTCGGCTCCGCCCTGACGGGCGAGCGTTCGCGAGTCTGAAAGGCGATTGCGCCATCGGCATGCACGAGGCCGACGGCGATCTTGGTGGCCCCGATATCCACCGCCAGGACGACGGGCGTCATAGTGTTACTCTGCTCTGCCATATCACTTATCTGGTAACGATTGCATATCTGCATCATTGGCACGAGCCTTAAACTTAGTCAATATGCCTGATCGAAATCGCTGATAATGTCAAAATATGAGCATATATCGTGTATCCAAAGCGAAATTTGGTAGGCGGCTTTGTTGACCGGAAGAAAATATGTGATATCGTTTGCAGGTCTTTTAGGGAGGAACCAACATGAACATGCGTGCTCAACTGAAGCTTTCAACGCTGCTGGCCGCGGGCTTTGCCTGTGGCCTGCCTGCTCTGGCGCAGGCTGCGGAATTGTCCGTTGTCTATCGCGACTCGCCCTATGTGTCGGCGGTCATGGAGGCGGCCAAGGCCGAATTCGAAGCCGAACACCCCGGCGACACGATCGAGCTCAACGCGATCAGTTCGTCGGCGCGCGACTACTACACCAAGGTTTCGCTGATGAACCAGTCCGCGTCGACGGCGCCTGACATCATCTATGAGGATGGTTTTCAGATCACTGCGGATGCTGCCGCGGGCTATCTCGAGCCGCTGGATGAACGGCTCTCCGGCTGGGACGAGTGGGATCAGTTCTCCCAGATCGCGGTCCAGAACGGCAAGTCTTTCGTCGATGGCAAGGTCTATGGCATTCCGCTCGGCACCGACACCCAGGCTATCTGGTACAATAAGGACCTTCTCGAAAAGGCCGGAGTGGGGGCTGACTGGCAGCCGAAGACCTGGCAGGATATTCTCGATGCCGCGGCCAAGGTGAAGGAAAACCTCCCCGGCGTCGATCCGATCAATATCTATGTAACGAAGGCCGGCAACGAGGCGAGCACGATGCGCGGTCTCATGAACCTGATCTCCGGCACGCCGGGCGGGCTCTCGGCAACGCTTTTCGATCCGGAAACGCAGAAATGGGTCGTCGGCTCGAAGGGCTTCCGCGATGCGCTGGCCTTCCTGAAAACCGCCTATGACAACGGCTATCTCGTATCCGATACCGATCTTCAGGATTCGAGCTTCCAGAACGTTCTGGTCGAGCAACGCGTGCCTGAGGGTAAGGTTGCCATGTTCATTGACGGCAACTGGATCTGGGCGCGCTGGATCGAGAGCGGCACCGCGCCCTGGGCGGCGTGGAACGAGACGCTCGGCATGGCCAAGATCCCGACGCAGAATGGCCAGGGCAACGGCTTCACCTCCATGTCCGGCGGCTGGACCATCGCCATGAGCCCGAAGACCGAGGACAAGAATCTCGCCTTCGATTTCATGACCACGGTCGCCAATTTCGAAAACAGCCTGACCTATGCCATTCGCGCCGGATCGATCGGCGTGCGCAAGGACGTCATCGCGGACGAGACCTATCTCGAAACCAATCCGACCGCCGGTTTCTTCTCCTCTCTGGTTGAGGTGACCAATTTCCGCCCGGCGCTGGAAATCTATCCGCAGGTCTCCTCCCTCATCCAGGAGACGATGGAGGCCGTAACGGTCGGCGGAGACAGCGTCGAAGACGCCGCCGGCCGCTTCGACCGCCAGCTCACCCGCCTTGCCGGCTCGTCGAACGTCGAAAAAGCGAACTGACATGGCGCAAGGGGCAAGCGGAACGGGTCAAGGGCCGGCAGCAGTGCTGATGCGCATTGTGCCGCTTGCCCCGGCCACCCTGATGATCGTCGCCTTCTTTCTGGTGCCGATCATCTGGGCCATCTACACATCCATGACCAATCTCGGATTGTCGGGCTATGCGGCCCGCAATCCAAGTTTTATCGGCTTTGAGAACTACTACTACCTGTTCACCGATCCGCGCACCTGGGCGGCGCTCGGGCGGACGGCGGTTTTCGTCGGCCTCTCCGTTGCCGGGCAGAACATTGTCGGCTTCTGCATCGCCTATGTGCGGCAGATGGCGACGCCTGCCATTCAGAGCCTGGCCTCGGTCATCGTCATCACCGCCTGGGTTGTGCCGGAAGTCGTCGCGGGCTTCCTCTGGTACACATTCCTGCGCGGCGACGAATCCGGCATGAACCAGATTTTCGATATTTTCGGCTTTGCCCACCAGCAATGGCTTCTGACGGCGCCACTCGCCGCGGTGATCGTCATCAACATCTGGCGCGGCTGCGCCTTCTCGATGCTCGTCTACTCCGCGGCACTTCAGGATGTCTCGAGCGAAGTGCTTGAAGCAGCCGAGATCGACGGGGCAGGGCGCATGCAATCGATCTTCGGCGTCATCCTGCCGATCATCCGCCCGGTGATCGCCATCAATGTGGTGCTGACCACACTCAACACGCTCGGCGTGTTCGGCATTATCTGGATCACCACGGCGGGCGGGCCCGGCACGCGCTCGGAAACGCTGCCGCTCCTGATGTACAATCAGGCCTATGATTTCGGCCTTATCGGCTACGGCTCCTCGATCGCCGTCCTGCTGCTTGGCTTCGGCGTCATCGCCTCCCTCATCTATGTCCGTCTTTTCAAAGTGGGAGAAGCGCGCAATGGCTAATCTTGCCAAGGCCAAGACCCGCGACCGGCTGGCCGCCGATATCGCGCTCACCTTCGTTGCCATCGCCTTCGTCGTGCCGATGGTGTGGATGGTGCTGGCCGCCTTCGATGCCGAGGCGACGCTTGCCATCCAACTTCCGGCACGCTGGAGCCTGACGAATTTCGGCGCGATCCTGACGGAGGATGTCGCGATCCGCCCCTTCATGAACAGCGTCATCATTTCGGCCGGGACGTCCTGCCTGGTGGTCATTCTCGCGCTCTTCGCCGGCTATCCTTTGTCGCGCTACAGGCTGCGCTACGGAAAGCAGTATATCTACACCATCGTCTTTGCCAGCGCGCTGCCGATCACCGCCATCATGGTGCCGATCTATGTGATGTTCGTCCATATCGGCCTCGTCGATACGCTTGCGGGCGTCATCGTCTTCCGCACGGCGGCGGAGCTTCCCTTTGCGGTCTGGCTGATGAAGGGGTTCATGGATGCCATTCCGGCCGATCTGGAAGAGGCTGCTTGGACGGAAGGGGCATCCCGCATGGAAGGCGTTGCCTATATCGTCGTGCCGCTTCTGGCGCCGGGGATCGCGACCATCTTCATTCTGTCCTTCATCGAGAACTGGGGCAA
>NZ_CFHTCS010000095.1:0-13236 GCF_984369615.1 Martelella sp.
CCCGCCGCTCGATGACCTATGCCTCGAACACGCATATCTTCATCCTGTGGATGGTCGGCACGTCGCTGGTGCTGATCGGGATCGCAACGCTGTTCCTGCGCGGCCAGATCCGCCCGATCCTCAGGCTCACCCAGGCGGCGGAGGACTTCGGCAAGGGCCACCGCTCCTCGCGCCCCTTCACCCCGCGCGGCGCCATCGAGATCCGCCGCGCCGGCCTTGCCTTCATCCTGATGCGCGAGCGCATCGAGCGGCAGATCGAACAGCGCACCACCATGCTGAACGGCGTCAGCCACGACCTGCGCACCATCCTGACACGGTTCAAGCTGCAACTCGCCCTGATCGGCGACAGCCCCGAAGTCGAGGCGCTCAATCTCGATATCGAGGAAATGCAGAAAATGCTGGAGGGCTATATCGACTTTGCCCGCGGCGATGCCGAGGAGGTCACCGGAACGGCCAGCCTTTCTGCCCTGTTCAAGCGCCAGCAGGAGGATTTCGAACTGTCGGGAAAGTCGCTGGAATACGTCATCGTCGGCGATGATGCGGTGACGGTGCGGCCCAATGCCTTCGCGCGGCTCATCGCAAACCTTGCCTCCAATGCCAAGCGTCACGCCAACCGCCTGGAAATCACCGCCGAACACGGCGAGAAATGGCTGACGATCTCCTTTGACGATGACGGGCCGGGCATCGCCCCGGACATGAGGGAGGAGGTGTTCAAGCCGTTCCTGCGGCTCGACAATGCCCGCAACCTCGATTCCTCGGGCACCGGCCTCGGCCTTGCGATCGCCCGCGACATCGCGCGCGGACATGGCGGCAATGTGGTGCTCTCGGAAAGCCCGCTCGGCGGGCTCAGGGCAACCATCCACATTCCGTGCTGATTGTTCAGTGAAGCTTCGCGCCGTTTTCGACCGGCTTGTCGATGGCCGCCAGCACGATGTCGCCATTGGCATCGGCCATGCCGAGGGTCAGCACTTCCGAGCGGAAGGGGCCGATCTGGCGGGGCGGGAAATTCACCACCGCCATCACCTGCCGGCCGACAAGGGTTTCGGGCGTATAGTGCACGGTGATCTGCGCGGACGATTTCCTCACGCCGATATCGGGGCCGAAATCGATCTTCAGCTTGTAGGCCGGCTTGCGGGCCTCCGGAAAGGTCTCCGCCTCGATGATCGTGCCGGCGCGGATATCGACCTTCAGGAAGTCGTCAAAGGTAATCTCGTCCGTCATTCAGCCCGCCAGTTCGCGTGATCGGTTGCAGGCGGCTTCCAGCGCCCGGTCGAAGACCGGCTGCAGGCCGTCCTCGGCCATCAGCTGCTCGAGCGCTGCGGCCGTCGTGCCGCCGGGCGAGGTGACATTCTTGCGCAGCGTGCCGGCGTCGTCCTTCGAGCCGTCCATCAGCGCGCCAGCGCCGATCACCGTGCCGCGCGCAAGCCGCATCGCAAGCTTCTCGTCAAGCCCGAGCTTGCGGCCGGCTTCGGCCATGCACTCGACCAGGTAGAAGGCATAGGCCGGACCGCTGCCGGAAATCGCGGTGACGGCGTCGATATCCGCTTCCTTTTCCACCCACTCGACCTGGCCGACGGCGGCAAGAAGCGTATCCGCCTCCTCGCGCGCGGCCTCGGTGACGAGGCCATTGGCAAAGGCGCCGATGACGCCGCGACCGACCATGGACGGCGTATTGGGAATGGTGCGGATCATCGCCAGCTTTCCGAGCCGCTCCTCGAAATAGGAGAGCGTCTTTCCGGCGGCGACCGAGATGATCAGCGTATTCTCGTCTATCACCGGGGCCAGCGTGTCGAGCACGGCATACATGACCTGCGGCTTGACGGCGAGAACCAGTATTTTGGCCTTGATATCATCCGGCGGCGCCACATGGTGACGGATGCCGCTGCGATCGAGCAGGCTCTTGATGCCGTTTGAAGGGTTCGGATCGATCACCGTGATCGCCTCGCGACGCACCCCGCCCGCGACCCAGCCCGAAAGCAAAGCGCCGCCCATATTGCCGGCGCCAACCAGCACCAGTCCTTCGATTTCGCCGAGGTCTGCCATATCAGGCCTCTCCAACCGTTTCGAACATCACCGCCTTCATCGCGTCCTCGGCAGACATGCCGGACCAGACGACGAACTGGAAGGCCTGGAAGTAATTCTCGCACGCATCGAGCCCGTTGGAAAGCGTGCCCTCCACCTGCTGGTTGGTGGGCTCCGCGCCGCCCGCCAGAAGCAGCGAATGGCGGAAGACCACCACATTCTCATGCGGCCAGAAATCGAAATGGCCCATCAGAACCTGGGAATTGACCCTTGAGAGCAGACGCACCAGTTCGGTCACGCGATGATCGGGCACACGCAGGTCGAAGGCGCAGGCAAGGTGCAGCGCCTCATGCTGGCTCATCCACGAGAATGAGACGTGATAGTCGGCCCAGCGTCCGCCGACCGTCATGGCGATCTCATCCTCGCCCGAACGCTCGAAACTCCAGTCATTCGTGGATGCCACGAACTCGATCATGTCGACCGGATTGTTCAGACGTTCAATTTCCAAAAGACCAAGACCCATGAACCACCTTTTCCGGCTGCCCGCTTCCGGTTCCGGCCAGTTTCCTGACCGGCCTCCCCGCAATGCGCCACCGGCTTAATTTCGAATCATCTATTAAAATCAGTGTATAACGCGCAAACGCCAACACCAGCCCCCAGGCCGCGGCTTTGCCATCATCGGTCGTTTTCGCGTTCGGAAAATGATTCAGGGGCAGGGCCTAAATGATTCAGTGAATTGCCTTTTTTAACCATGTCCACAGGCCGGATTTTTTTTGGGGGAAGTCGCTGAAAGAATGCGCAAACACTGTTTCCGGGCTTGGGGACGCCCAGTTCCGATGACAGCGCTGGCTTGCGGGCGCGGAAAAGCAGGCCCGCGCGGGCCTGCCGAAACGGCCGATGCGCCCGCCGGCGATGCCGGCGCGTGCATGAAATGCGTGAAGGCCGCCCCTGGAGGCGGCCTTTGCTGCTTTGTCCGGATTGCCGTAATCAGGCGACGTCCTGCAGACGCCCGGAGAGCGTGAACAGCAACCGGTCGGAGCCCGCATCGACCTTGACATGGGCGCCGTCGGCGATTTCGCCGCCGAGGATCCTCTCGGCCAGCGGATCCTGCACCGCCGTCTGGATCACGCGCTTCAAGGGGCGCGCGCCATAGGCCGGGTCATAGCCCTTCTCGGCGAGCCAGTCGCGAGCTTCCGGCGTCAGCTCGATCTCGATCTTGCGGTCGGACAGAAGCTTTTCGAGCCTGCCGAGCTGAATATCGACGATCGCGCCCATATCCTCGCGATGCAGCCTGTGGAACAGGATGATATCGTCGACGCGGTTCAGGAACTCCGGCCGGAACGACGCCCGGACGACCTCCATCACCTGCTCGCGCGCGGCCGAACTGTCCTCATTTTCGCCAAGCTGGGTCAGGAACTCCGAGCCCAGATTGGAGGTCATGATGATGATCGTGTTGCGGAAGTCGACCGTGCGGCCCTGGCCGTCGGTCAGCCGCCCATCATCGAGCACCTGCAGCAGCACGTTGAAGACATCCGGATGGGCCTTTTCGATCTCGTCGAACAGGACCACCTGGTACGGCCTGCGGCGCACCGCCTCGGTCAACATGCCACCCTCGTCGTAACCGACATAGCCGGGAGGGGCGCCGATCAGGCGGGCCACGGAGTGTTTCTCCATGTATTCCGACATGTCCATGCGCACCATCGCCGTTTCGTCGTCGAAGAGGAAGCGGGCGAGCGACTTGGTCAGTTCCGTCTTGCCGACGCCGGTCGGGCCCAGGAACATGAACGAGCCAATCGGGCGGTTCGGGTCCTGCAGGCCGGCGCGCGCCCGGCGAACGGAGCGGGAGACCGCCTGCACGGCATCCCCCTGGCCGACGACCCAGCGGGCCAGTTCGTCTTCCATCCGGAGCAGTTTCTCGCGCTCGCCTTCCAGCATCTTGTCGACCGGGATACCGGTCCAGCGGGAGACGACCTGGGCGATATTGTCCGGCGTGACCACTTCCTGCAGGATGGAATCGGTGACCGTGTTGTCCTCGGTTTCGGCTTCGGCCAGTTCCTTTTCCAGCTTCGGGATCGTGCCATAGGCAAGCTCGCCCGCCTTCTGGTACTCGCCGCCGCGCTGGGCGATCGCGAGCTCGTTGCGGGCCGCATCCAGCTGCTTCTTCAGGTCGGCAGCCTTGTTCAGCTTGTTCTTTTCCGACTGCCAGCGCGCCGTCAGCGTATCGGCCTCTTCTTCCAAAGAGGCGAGTTCGCCTTCAAGCCTGGAAAGCCGGTCCTTCGATGCCGTGTCGGTTTCCTTCTTCAGCGCCTCGCGCTCGATCTTCAGCTGGACGATCCGGCGGTCGAGTTCATCGAGCTCTTCCGGCTTGGAATCCACCTGCATGCGCACGCGGCTTGACGCCTCGTCCATCAGGTCGATGGCCTTGTCCGGCAGGAAGCGATCGGTGATGTAGCGGTTCGAAAGCGTCGCGGCGGCCACAAGCGCACTGTCGGAGATGCGCACCTGATGGTGCTGCTCGTATTTCTCCTTCAGGCCGCGCAGGATCGAGATCGTGTCCTCGACCGTCGGCTCGGCAACCATCACCGGTTGGAACCGTCGGGCAAGAGCCGCGTCCTTTTCGACATGCTTGCGGTATTCATCAAGCGTGGTCGCGCCGACGCAGTGCAGCTCACCGCGGGCAAGCGCGGGTTTCAGCAGGTTGGACGCATCCATGGCGCCATCGGCCTTCCCGGCGCCGACCAGGGTGTGCATCTCGTCGATGAACAGGATGATCTTGCCGGCTTCGGCCTGAACCTCGTTCAGAACCGCCTTCAGCCGTTCCTCGAACTCGCCGCGATATTTCGCGCCCGCAATCAGCGCGCCCATGTCGAGCGCCATCAGCTTCTTGTCCTTCAGGCTTTCCGGCACATCGCCATCGACAATGCGCAAGGCAAGGCCTTCCGTGATCGCCGTCTTGCCGACGCCGGGCTCACCGATCAGAACCGGATTGTTCTTGGTCCGGCGCGACAGCACCTGGATCGTGCGACGGATTTCGTCGTCGCGGCCGATCACCGGATCGAGCTTGCCGTCGCGGGCATCGGCCGTCAGGTCGCGCGCATATTTCTTCAGAGCGTCATAGCCTTCCTCGGCGCTGGCGCTGTCGGCGGTGCGGCCCTTGCGGATCTCGTTGATGGCCGCGTTCAGCCCGTTCGGCGTCACGCCGGCGCCTTCCAGCGTCTTCGCCGTCGACGCGGATTTCTCGATCGTCAGCGCCAGAAGCAGCCGTTCGACCGTGACGAAACTGTCGCCGGCCTTCTTCGCTGCCTCCTCGGCGGTGTTGAAAACCTTCGCCAGCGGCTGGGAGAGATAAATCTGGCCGTTCCCGCCGGAAACCTTGGGGATCCGGGCGAGCGCCGCGTCATTGGCGAGGCGCGCCTTCTTGGCATCGCCCCCTGCCCGCTCGATCAGCGAGGCGGCCATGCCCTGTTCGTCGTCGAGCAGCACCTTCAAGAGGTGCTCGGCGCCGAACTGCTGATGGCCTTCGCCGAGAGCGTAGGTCTGCGCGGACTGCAGAAAGCCGCGCACGCGTTCGGAATATTTCTCGATATTCATGTCCTTGCCTCCATTCCTCGCCCGGCCCTTTTGAAGCGACAGGACGATGACCTAGAAAAACCCCCTCAGCGAGGCGGGCCTGATTATGCGGCGCAAACGCCGCTCAAGGTCTGATATGGGTGCAGACAGGATGGCTTTAAAGAGCACCGCCGGAGAATTTGTTGCTGATATGCAACACCGGCTAAGCCCCTCAGCTATGGGCAAAAATGTCGGTTTCCTCCCACCCCAGAAGGTCGAGCTTGGCCCTGGTCGGAAGGAAGTCGAAGCAGGCGCCGGCGAGCGCCATGCGGTCCTCGCGCATCAGCCGTTCCATCAGCTTGTCGCGCAGGCGGTGGAGATAGAGAACGTCGGAGGCGGCATAGGCGAGCTGCGCCTCGGAGAGCGTTTCCGCCGCCCAGTCGGAGGATTGCTGCGCCTTGGATACATCGACCTCGAGCATCTCCTTCAGATTATCCTTAAGACCATGCCGGTCCGTATAGGTCCGCGTCAGACGCGAGGCGATCTTGGTGCAGAACACGTTCTCGGTCGTCACGCCGAATGTGTAATAGAGAACGGCGATATCGAAACGACCGAAATGAAAGATCTTCTGGCGCGAGGCATCGGCGAGCATGGCGCAAAGGTTCGGCGCTTCCTTTTGGCCCGCATCAATCTGGATAACGTCCGCCGTCCCGTCGCCCGGCGAGATCTGCACCACGCACAGCCGGTCACGACGCGGCACCAGCCCGAGCGTTTCCGTGTCGATCGCGATCGCGCCGGTATAGCGGGCGGCATCCTCGGCCGGAATGTCGTTTCTGTGGACGCGGATCTCTTCGTTCATCCATTCTTCTCCGTGGGCTTTCGTGCTGCAACGTCATGGGGTCATAGCGGATCGCCGGGCAAGACGATAGAAGAAAAGCCCGTATCGAACGCAATCGGCGGGCGCCGGCGGGCGTTGTGCACGCGCCCCGGAATGGCTATCTGGGGACACTTCTGAGAAAAGCGAAAGGCAAGGACGATGACTGGCAGGAGGATTATAGCGCCACTCTCTGCGCTCTGGAGGCGTCACCGGGGCCTCTGCGTCGCATTCGTCGTCACCGGCTTCATCACGCTCGTCTTTGCCCTGCAGTTCGTCCTTTCCGTCTTCTACTGGCGCAATCCGGAAAACCGGAACCTCGAACTCAAGGGCTGGATGACGCTGGGCCATGTCGCCATCGCCTATGACATCCCGGCGGAAGAACTTGCGGAGGAGCTGGACCTCGTTCCCGACAGTCGCAGCCGGCGGATGATGCTCCGCCAGATCGCCCGCATCAAGGGCATCTCGCTTGAAGAACTGGAGGACGAGATCGCCCACGCCCTCGATGATTATGAGGACGAAAAGGCCGAGCGCGATGAGTGAGCAGCTTCTGGCGCTGCTGCCGGTCTACGGCGTGCCCGTGATCGGCTTTGCCGTATTTCTGGCCTGTTGCGGCATTCCGCTGCCGACGGCCGTGATCATGCTGTTCGGCGGCTCGCTTGTTTCAACGGGCGACCTGACCTTCTGGGCGGTCTACACGGTCTGCGTCGCGGCGGCCTGCAGCGGCGACCAGGTCGGTTACTGGGCCGGACGGATCGGCGGCACCGGCTATGTCGAGCGTTTTGCCGCGCGCGGGCCGAAGCGCCAGCGCCTCGTCGACCGCGCCCGCGACTATCTGGAACGCCGGGGCGTCATCGCGATCTTCATCACGCGCTGGCTGCTGGCGATGATCGGCCCCTACATGAACCCGGTCGCGGGAGCGGCGGGCATGCGCTGGAAACTGTTCATTGCCGCCGCCATTCCCGGGCAGATGCTCTATGTACTGATCTACACGCTGCTCGGCCTGGTCTTCTCCCACAACATCATCGCCGTGGCCCAGATCGTCGGCAATGCCAGCGGCTTCCTGGCGGCGGGCGTGGTCACGCTCGCGCTCTTCTGGTACATGACCCGCGTCCTGCATTTCTCCTGGAAACGGCGACGCCGGCGCTATCTGAAGCCGCGCGGCCGGCGCAACCGGCACTGAGACCGAGGCGCCCTTCCGCAATGCTTCAGGGCGTCATCAAAACGCAGTCAAAACGTCATCGAGATGTAATGCCGCGGGACTATCGCGGATGCGCAGCTATCTTCACACACTCTTTACCAAGAGGTTTCCATGCGCGCACGTCTCGCACTTCTCGCAGCCGCGACCTGCCTTGCCGGCACGGCCCAGGCCGCCACGATCTATCCCCTCGACCGCGCCACCATCCTGGTCGGCTCGCCCTTCGATTTCAAGGTCGAACTCGATTCGGTCCATGACGCAGGCGACATCGAAGTCACCGTCAACGGCGAAGCTTACGCGGACGTCTTCGGCGCCGACGCCGAATTCGTCTCCGACGAAAAGGGCAAGAACGGCGAAAGTCTCGGCTCCGCCCTGATCCTGCGCGAGCTCGCCCTCGGCGAGGCCGGCGACTACACCGTTGCCGTCAAGGCCGGCGACGAGACGAAGGAAGTCACCTGGACCGTCTATGACACGCCGGAAACCCCCAAGGCCAAGAACATCATCTTCTTCGTCGCCGACGGCATGTCCATGGGCCACCGTTCGGCTGCCCGCATCATGTCCAAGGGCATGACCGAGGGCAAGGCCGACGGCCGGCTGAACGCTGACGACCTCGACCGGATGGCGATCATCGGCACCTCCTCGACCCATTCGGTCGCGACCGACTCGGCCAACACCATGTCGGCCTACATGACCGGCCACAAGACCCGCGTCAACGCGCTCGGCGTCTATGCCGACCGCACGCCCGACAGCCTGGACGATCCCAAGGTCGAGACCATTGCCGAGGCGCTGCGCCGCCAGACCGGCAAGTCGATCGGCGTCGTCTCCACCGCCGAGATCGAAGACGCGACGCCGGCCGCCGTTGTCGCCCACACCCGCCTTCGCGCAGACAAGGCCGAGATCGTCGGCATGTTCTACGACGTGAAGCCGGAAGTCGTCCTCGGCGGCGGTTCCGCCTACTTCCTGAAGTCGGATGTCCCCGGCTCCAAGCGCAAGGACGAAAACGACTATATCGCCATGTTCCAGGATGCCGGCTACACGGTCGTCACCTCCGCCGACGAGCTGGCTTCCGCCGAAAAGACGCAAGACGGCAAGCTGCTCGGCCTGTTCCACACCGGCAACATGGATTCGACTCTTGACCGCAAGTTCCTGAAGACCGGCAGCGTCGACAAGTTCCCGAACCAGCCCGGTCTCGTGGACATGACCACGGCGGCAATCGACCAGCTTTCCAAGAACCCGGAAGGCTTCTTCCTGATGGTCGAGGCCGCCAATGTCGACAAGATGTCGCATCCGCTCGACTGGGACCGCGCCGTCATCGACATGATCGAGTTCGACCAGGCCGTCGGCGCCGCCATGGAGTGGATGAATTCCAACCCGGACACGCTGATCGTCGTCACCGGCGACCACACCCACGGCTTCTCGGTCATCGGCACGATCGACGATGAGGTCCAGGCGGACGAGATGCGCAACAAGGTCATGACCTATGACGACGCCGGCTTCCCGAACTACACGGACGAAGACGGCGACGGCTATCCGGACAAGGTCGACGTCTCGCGTCGCCTGGCCATGTTCGCCAATAACTTCCCCGACTACTACGAGACCTTCCGCCCGAAGCTGGACGGTCCGTTCGAGCCGGCCGTGAAGGACGAGAACGGCCGCTACGTCGCAAACGAGGCCTACAAGGATGTTCCCGGCGCGGTTCTGCGCACCGGCAACCTGCCCTATGACGCCTCGACCGGCGTTCATGCCGTAGACGACGTCCTCCTGCAGGCGACCGGCCCCGGCGCCGAAGGCTTCAAGGGCTATATGGAACAGTCCGACGTCTACGAAGTGCTGGCCGATGCCTTCGCCCTCGGCAATAGCCAGAAGCAGTAGGCTTCACGTTCGAGACGGGACCGGGCGGACGTCGCCCGGTCCTCAGACTACCGATGAACCTACTCTTTCTACGGACGTCATCCTCGGGCTTGTCCCGAGGATCTAACCACGATCCCGCACGAGCGGAGTAGCGTTTTGGAAGAAGTTGTATTCCAAATGACTTCTCGTCCGGGACGCCTGCCGAGTAGAGGCGTGCTTAGGTGCTCGGGACAAGCCCGAGCATGACGGCGGAGATTGGAGCAGGCTTTGTCAACCAGCTGGGGTCCGGGCGGCTTACGCCCGGTCCTTTCCCGTCAGGAGAACTGATCCGATGACCACTCTGCCCTTTTCCCGCCGCGGCCTGCTTGCCGCAGCAAGCGCGCTCGGCGTCGGCCTTGCCCTTCGCCCCGCTCTTGCCGCCGCCGCCGACCTGAATTTCGATGAACTCTACGGCTCGTTCAGTCCGCTCGGCCTCGAATTTTCCGACAAGGTGAAGGACCTCACCGGCGAAAAAGTTTCGATCCGCGGCTTCATGGCGCCGCCGCTGAAGGCCGAGGCGCAGTTCTTCGTGCTCTCCGAAATCCCGATGGCGCTCTGCCCGTTCTGCTCTTCGGATGCCGACTGGCCGGAAAACATCGTCGTCGTCTATCTCGACAGGAAACAGACCTTCGTCCAGCCGAACCAGATGATCGAGGTGACCGGCACGCTCGACCGCGGTTCCTGGGTGGATCCCGAAACCGGCTTCGTCAGCCAGCTGCGCCTGAGAGACGCGCGCTACAAAACCATCTGACCGCCCGCCCGCAAATCCGAAAGCCGCCCCCATGCTGCCCCTTCGCCTTGAAGATGTCGCCGTTGCCTTTCCCGGTCTTTCCGCGCCGGTGCTCGCCATCCCCGCCCTCGACATCGCCCCCGGGGAGTGCGTGGCCATCACCGGCCCTTCGGGCTCCGGCAAGAGCACCTTCGTCAACATCATCACCGGGCTTGAAAGGCTGAAGACCGGCCACACCCGCTGGGGAGAGATCGACCTGGCGGACCTCCCCGAAGGCAGGCGCGATCGCTGGCGCGGCGAAAATATCGGCCTCGTCATGCAGGACTTTCATCTGTTCCCCGGCCTCTCAGCCTATGACAACGTGCTTCTGCCCGCCCGTCTCGCCCATGCTGCCGACCGTTCACGCCTGGATCGTGCAAAGACGCTGCTTGAGACCGTTGGCATTGCCCGTCACGCGCAGAAGGTCGAGACCATGTCGCGCGGCGAGATGCAGCGCGTCGCCGTCGCCCGCGCTCTGCTGCGCGAGCCCGCCATCATCGTCGCCGACGAGCCGACCGCAAGCCTTGACAGCGCAGCCGGCGCCGTTGTCGGCGAACTGCTGCTGGAACTGGCGCGGGGCCTTGGCAGCACGCTGATCATCGTCTCCCATGACGAGCGTCTGGTGGCGCCGATGGATCGCAGGATTTCGCTTCTCGCCGGCGCGATCGCCTCTGACGAACGGAAGGGCTGAGCCATGTTCCGCTTCATCTTCTCCGATCTGAAACGCCTGTGGGCCGGATCGGCCGTCATCGTGCTGCTGATCGCCCTTGCAACCGCGCTCGGCGTCACCATCACCCTGCAGGAGCGTGCGCTGCGGCTCGGCTCGGCGCGGGCTTCGGAAAAGTTCGACCTGGTGATCGGCGCGCCCGGCAGCGAAACGCAACTGGTGCTATCCTCCGTCTTTCTGCAGCCCTCCGACCTGCCGCTGATGGACGGCGACCTGTTGCCCGAACTCAATGACGATCCGCGCGTTGCCTGGGCGGCGCCCATCGGCTTCGGCGATTCCTATGCCGGCTATCCGATCGTCGGCACCACCACGGCGCTCATCGAGGCGACCGTGCCGGGCTTTGCCGAAGGCGGGATATTTCTCCACGAGGGTGACGCGGTGATCGGCTCGGCCGTCGATCTGGCCGTCGGTGACGAGATCAAGCCGATGCACGGCACGGCCGAGACGGGGGGCCACACCCATACAGAACTCGCCTATCACGTCACCGGCAGGGCCGAACCCACCGGAACGCCCTGGGACCGCGCGATCCTGGTGCCGATCCAGGCGGTCTGGCACATCCACGGCCTCGGGCATGAGCATGAGCATGAAACCGAGGCGGACCATGATCATGATGCGGAAGCGGATCACGATGACGACCACCAGCACGCGGAGGCGGTCGTCGCGGCGGCGGATCACCATGATGACGACCACGACGCCCATGAGGCGGAAGAGCCCCATGACGGCGACCATGATCACGCGTCCGACGAACACGCGTCCGGGGACCACGACGAGGACGAACATCACCATGGCGCCGAGGCCGCCGCGCCCATCGACGAGCGCTGGCACCGGGGCGAGACGCCCGGCCTGCCCGCCATTCTGGTGAAACCGAAATCGATTGCCGACGCCTATCGGCTTAGGCAGGACTATCGCGAGGCCGACGGCACGGTGGCGGTTTTCCCGGCCGAGGTTCTGACGCGCCTTTACGCCACGCTCGGCGATGCGCGACAGGTGCTGACGGCAATTGCCATCGGCGCGCAGGCGCTGGTCGCAGCCGCGCTGATGCTGGTGACCGTCATCCACGTGTCCCAGCGCCGGCGCGAGATCGGCGCGCTCAGGGCTTTCGGCGCGCCCCGCAGCGCGGTGTTCTCCATCGTCTGGCTCGAACTCTTCTCGCTGATCGGCCTCGGCATCGCGATCGGCTATGGCGCCGGCTTCCTCGCGGCGCGAACGATCTCGCGTTCGATCATGGCCGAGCGCGGGGTCGACATGCCCGTCGCCTTCGTCGGCTCCGACGCCGGCAACGCGCTGCTCCTTGTCGTCGTCGCCGCCATCCTTGCTGCGCTTCCGGCCCTGCTGGCCTACCGCCAGCCTCCGGCCGCCGCGCTGAAGGGCTGAGATGCCGGACCGACGCCGCGCGCGCCGCGCCAGGCTTGACACCCCCGCAGATGCGGAACATTTTCGCCGCAGCGGTTCTCCCTCGCGGTCTCCTTCCGACAGCTGCCGCTGCGAAAGCCCGTCATGTATGAAATCTTCAACAATGTCGTCCCGATCTTCTCCCTTATCCTGATCGGCTGGGCGACGGTCCGCCTGCGCTACATGAGCGCCGACAATGCCGGTGTGCTGACGGGCTTCGTCTTCAAGATCGGCCTGCCGCTCCTGCTCCTGCGCACCATAGCCAGCGCCGATTTTCAGAATACCGGGCCGGTGAAGATCTGGATCGCCTATTTCGGCGGCGTCGCCATTGCCTGGGCGGCGGCGGCGCTGATCTCCCGCATCGTCTTCCATAGGGACCCGGCTTCCGCCGTGATCATCGGCCTTTCGGGGACCTTTTCCAATATCGCGCTTCTGGGCATCCCGCTTGTCAGCCATGTGGCCGGCGATGCGGCCCTTGTCGCGCTGTCACTGGTGCTTGCGATCCACATGCCGGTGATGATGGTGACGGCGACCGTGCTGGTCGAACGGGCAAAGGCCCATGAGGGGGGCGCGATCAGCAATCCGGCGAAGGTGTTCGCCACGATCGGCTACAACCTCGTCACCAGCCCGATCGTCATCGGCCTTGCCGCCGGCGCGCTGATGCATCTCTTCTCCATTCCGGTCGAGGGACCGGTCGGAACAGTGATCAACATGCTCGCCGGCATGGCGGCCCCCGTCGCGCTGGTTGCGATCGGCATGACGCTGACGCAGTACAGGGTCACCGGCAATGTCGGCCTGTTTTCGACGATCACCTT
>NZ_CFHTCS010000096.1:0-13197 GCF_984369615.1 Martelella sp.
AGAACAAGACGCATGCCATTGCCGACAGCATCAAAGCTGAGCACGAGCAACAGCAGGCACAGCCCCGGAAACAGGCCAAGCCACCATTTGCCTGCCGTCAGATAGCGCATCGAATCGGACAGCATCACACCGATGGCCGGCCGGGTCGGGTCGAGGCCGAACCCCAGAAAGGTCAGGCTTGCCTCATGCAGAATGGCGTGTGGAAACATGAGCACCAGTCCGACCAGCATTTGCGGCAGGATCTGGGGCAGGACGTGCCCGAAGGTGATCTCCACCCACGATTTTCCGAAATGACGCGCGGAGACAACATAATCGGCCTGCCTGACCTGGAGAATCTCGGCGCGCAGGATGCGCGTCAGGCGCGGCCAATGCGTGAGCGCCACGGCAATCGTCACGGCAACGGGGCCGCCGCCCAGCGCAAAGCATATCAGGATGAGCAGCACGAGATGCGGAAGCCCGATCGTCGCGTCAACCAGAAGCGACACGACGGCATCCGCCCACCGGCCGCCGGTTGTTGCCGCGAGGGCAAGAGCGGTGGCGATGACAACGGAACAGCATGAGGCAAGCAGCCCCACCCATAGGCTCGTCCGAAGCCCCTTGATCGTGCGCGCCATGAGATCGTGTCCCATCTGGTCGGTTCCGAACCAGTGCGCCCAGTCCGGCGGCGAAAGCCTTGCGGCAAAATCCGTCGCCACGCCCGCCGGCCCCGTGAGCACCGCCAGAACCGGTATCAGCAGTATCAGCATGAAGCCGAAAAGGGCGGCAGCCAGGGTCCAGATCCTGTTGCCCATCCGTGGCAGAACCAGGGGGTCAAGGGTCTGTTGCTGCTCGAGTTCAGCCATGTTGTCCTCCAGCCGAAAGGGCCTCGTCGCGCAGCCGCGGGTCCACAAGCCGATAAAGCATGTCGGCGATCATGTTGCCGACCGATACAAACAGCGTGAGGAAAATCGTCACGGCGAGAAGCAGCGGCACATCGCCCTTGATGCCTGCGGAAACGGCGGCCTGTCCCAGCCCCGGATAGGCAAAAACCTGCTCCGCCAGTATCGATCCGCCAAACAGTTCCCCGAGCGAGGCAAAAAGAATGGTTACGGCGGGCAGCGCCGCATTGCGGGCGCCGTGCCTTAGGGCCACGTCCCATTTGCCAGCCCCTTGCGCACGGGCGTAAAGCGCCGCATCGCCCTGCAGGATTTCGATGATCTTGGCGCGGGTGTGAAGCGCGATCTGGGCGACGCCGAAAAGCGTCAGCGCCGCAAGCGGCAGGGCAAGATGGCGCAGCCGGTCGGCGAAGGTGACGTCATCCGGCACCACGCCGAGAGGTCCCGCGCAGCAGACCGGCGCCCAGCCAAGCTGGACGGCAAAGATGATCAGCAGCAATATCGCGATCCAGAACGTCGGGGCGGATGCCAGAACATAGGCGTAAATCCTGATCGCGCGATCGAGCAGAGTGCCCGAACTGGCGCCGGCGACGACCCCCAGCGCAAAGCCAAGCGCGCCGGAAAAGAGCCAAGCCAGGCCGACAAGCGGCAGCGATACCCAGAAACGGCTGGCGATCACCTCGGCGACGGGTGCGTTGTAGATCATCGAGTAACCGAGATCGCCCTGAAGAAGGTTTCCGGCCCAGTGGAGGAACTGCGCAAGCGGCGGCTGGTCCAGCCCCCAGCGCGCGGCAATCAGCGCCCTCTGCTCCGGGCCGACCCGTGCGATGTCGATCCCGAGATAGGCATTGACCGGATCGATGGGAGAGAGCTTGGCAAGGGTGAAGGCCGCCGCCGCGACGATGACCAGAACGGCGGCGAGCCGTCCCAGCCGTTTCGTCAGCATGATGGCGGCGGAATGCAGCGAGAGTTCAGTCACACGTCCATGTCCACTGTTCGATCATTGCCGTGATCGGCCATCCATGGCCATGCGGCTCGATCTGGGTCTCGCCAACGTCCAGGCATTCATTGACGAAATAGACATGATCGAGGTTCACGAGCCAGGCCCACCCGGCCAGACCGCGTGCGGAAAACCCGGTCTTCCCGTCCCACTCGGCGGCTTGCCAGTGCGGATATGATTGCTCCAGGCTTTCGGCGTGCTGGGCGTCACTGAAGTGACCGTCGACGGTGCTGTCGGCAAAATAGCCGGGATTATAGAAATCGATGCCGCCCCAGGCGGAATTGTAGAGGCTGTAGACTTCGATCGGACTGTGGCTGCCCCAGCCGAACACGACGGGCTGCTGATGGTCGATCCGGCCGATCTGCTCCCATGTCACGCCCTTTGGCTGTGCAGCGATGCCGATCGCCTTCAATTGCTCGCTGACCACGATGGAAAGCGCCTGGCGCACGGAGTCCGAGGCCGGGAAGTAGATATCGAAAGCGGCACGAACGCCGTCGCGGACCCGAATGCCGTTCGCACCGGGCACCCATCCCGCATCATCCAGCATGGCGCGGGCGGCATCGGGATCATAGGTAACGGCCGCATCGGGGTTCGACCAGGGCAGCCCGTCAGCTGGACCAAAGGCGGGGCGGCCGTAGCCATTCAGCGCAACGTCGACCAATTGCTCACGATCCACGCCGAGATTGATGGCGCGGCGGATGGCGAGATCGGAGGTGACCGCATTGCCGACAGGCTGCCCCTCGGCATTCACTTCACCCGGTTGGGGGATCGGAAAAGACAGACCGCGATTGTCGACAGACGGTACAACGATCTTGTCAAAGCCCTGAATGCTGTCATCCGCCATCAGGGCCGGGACGGAAACCATGTCGACATCACCGGTCCGCGCGGCCGCGAGACTGGTATCCTCTCCGGAGAAAACGAAGGTCAGGCGGTCGAATGCCGGTTTCCTGCCGTAATATGCGCTGTTGGCCTCGACAATAAGCTGCTCTCCCTCCGTCCACGAAACCAGCCTGTAGGGGCCGGAACCGACCGGCTGGCGGGCATAACCAGGGCCATATTCCTGCGACGGCACGACACCGAGCGAATAGAAATTTTCCGAAAATGTAACCCAGGGGCGTTTGAGATAGATTTTCACCGTGCTGTCATTGACGGCTTCGGCCCTGTCCATCACCGTCAGATCCAGCGCGCCGCCCGCGGTTGCCGCCTCGTTGAAGGTGAAGGCGACATCTTCCGCCGCCAGCGGCGTTCCATCGGAAAAGAAGACATCGGGGCGCAGTTTGATCGTCCACACCTTGCGGTCGTCGGAAAGCGCCCATTCGGTGGCGAGGTCCGGCACGGTGTTGAGATCGGCGTCGCGTTTCAGGAGGGTAGACTGGAACAGCGGATGACCGTAGCGGCCCCACCCGAGCAGGGGATCATAGCCATTGTCCGGCTCTCCGCCGATGGCAAGGATCAGTTCCGACTTGGCGGATGCCGGTGCGCCGGCGGAGAACATCGCCACAGCGGCTACCGCTGTCGCTGCAAGCCTTGCAGTGGTCTTCCCGATCATCATTGCTCCTCTTCGACCGCTCATTGGCGCATACGCTATCATGAAGAAGTATGATATCAATGAAAGAATATCATACTCTCGCGTTCTAGCCCGGCCTCCGCGCCTCTGCCAACTGTCAACCCTGACGGTTTTCAAAAAGCACGGCAGCCACTAGACGGAAAAGCCGGAGCGCCCTCCCTGTACCCCTCAGGGCTCCCAAGCAACGCGCGTCAGGATGCGGCCTCACCGGCCTCGTCAAAGGCGGCATTCCCGGCAGGCGCGGAACCCGAAACCGAGACCATCGATGAATTCCCGCACTGATCGAATGGCCGGCCTCCGCTCGTCGACCGCAATGTCAAACTCCCTCCCTTTCTCCGTCTTGCCATCGGCGGTCAATGCCGTGCTACATTCCCGTTGTTCTCAGAGGACTGAAAACTTATGACCGTCTACTGGATAAATGCAGGGTTTCTGGGCGCCCTTCTCGCTGTCGCACTGGCCTGCAGCCTTGGAATGCGCAAAAGAGAGGCCTGGTCCCACAGCATCTCCCTTCACGCCCTCCTGTTCGCCGCGATCACGGGCTTTCTGCTGCTCCTCAACAGGACGATCGACCAGATCGCGGCGGCGGAGAAGTTCACCGCAATCAAGCCGGACATCATCGACGATATCACGCTGGTGGCGATCGGCCTGACGGCCATGCAGCAGTCCTTCCGGTTGATCAACCGCCTGACCGCCGATCAGGTGACAAAGGGAAGCGACAAGACCTCCGCCACGAGCATCGCCCGTATTCTCAAAATGGCAATCGTCCTGTTGCTCCTGCTGCTGTTCGGCGAGCATCTGGGCCTGAGCCTCTCCGGCCTGATGGCCTTCGGCGGCTTCGGCGGCATCGCCATCGGCATTGCCGGGCGGGATGTCCTGAGCAACATGTTCTCGGGCGTGATGCTCTATTTCGACAGGCCGTTCCGGCTGGGTGACTGGATACGTTCGCCCGACCGCGACATCGAGGGCACGGTGGAGGAGATAGGCTGGCGTATGACCAGGATCACCACTTTCGACAAGCGCCCGCTTTACGTTCCCAATTCCGTGTTCTCCTCGATCAGCGTCGAAAACCCCGGCCAGATGAGGAACAGGCGCATCGACACCACGATCGGCCTTCGCTACGAGGATGCCGACAAGATTGCCGCCGTCGTCGCCGATATCCGTGCCATGCTGCATCAAAGCGAGCATATCGATCTGAACCAGACGCTTCTTGTCTATTTCAACGACTTCGCCGATTCCTCACTGAACATCATGGTCTATTGCTTCACCAAGACGACCCGCTGGGCCGAGTGGCTGGCGATCCAGCAGGATGTTTACCTGAAAATCGTCGACATCGTTCATGCCCACGGCGCCGACTTCGCCTTCCCCTCGCAAACGGTCTATCTCGAAAAGGACGGCTGAGACGCGGCCATCGTCAGGTCAGAAACGCGATCCAGGCGAGCGCGAGCACCATGCACAAAAGCGTGACGGGGACGCCGGCGCGGCAGAATTCACCCATGCCGATCTTCACGCCCCGGTCCTTCGCCTGCTCGACCACGATGATGCCGGCGAGGCTACCGAAGATGATCAGGTTGCTGGAAAAGCCCGTGCCGAGCGCAAGGGCCGCACCCAGCGCTTCGGTGTTCGCCGCATGCGGCAGGAAGGGCGCGAGCAGCATCACCGCCGGATTGTTGCCGACGATATTGCTGAGCGCGGAGGCGACGAGGAACAGGATCGAGGGATTGGCGAAATCGACGCCTGCGCCCTGAAGATCGTGAACCACCTTCTGCGGCATTCCGGTCTGGGCCAGCGCCGCATTGACCACGAACAGGCCGGCCAGCAGCAGAAGAAGGTTGCCGTCGACCGTTCCGATGACCTCCTTCGACGAAACCTGCCGGTTGACCAGCATGACGGCGGCGGCCGAAAGGGCCACCATTTCGCGCGGCCAGTCCGTAAAGACAAAGGCGGCGACCACGGCGGCCGTGACGATGGCCGCCTTGACGGTCTCGGCGATATCGAGTTTCTGGGCAGGCGCGGCGACCGGGGCGGACGGGGGCTGTTCTTCCACCGCAGCAAGGCTCCAGCGCCCGCGATAGATCAGGCATACCGCGCCCCAGACCACCGGCAGCGAGATCACCGCCGGCACCAGCGCCACCTTCATGAAGCCTGTGAAGGAAAGGCCGAGCGTCTGCGCCGCGATCATGTTCTGGGGGCTGCCGATGATCGTCGCCACCGAGCCGGTATTGGTCGCGAAACAGAAACCGAGCAGGAAGGGAACCGGATTGAGGCCGCGCGACATGGTGATCGAGACCAGAAGCGGCGTCATCGCGACAATCACGACATCATTGGTCAGCAGGGCGGAAAGCCCGCCCCCGGTGACCACAAGGAACGCAAGCAGTTCCGGCGGCGAGACCTTCAGCGAGGCAACCCGCCCGGCCAGCCACTGATAGAAACCGGACACCGTGAAAGCCCCCGAGACGATCATCAGGCCGAACAGCAGTCCGACGGTCTGGTAATCGATCGCGTCCCAAGCCTGCTTGTCGGTGATCCGCCCGAAGCCGATCATCGCCAGCGCGCCGACAACCGCCGCGCCGGTCCGGTCAACGCGAAAACCCGGCAGATAGCCGAGCGCCAGCGCCAGATAGACCAGAAGAAAGATGATGACGGTGATATCCACG
This sequence comes from Martelella sp., assembly GCF_984369615.1. Lineage (NCBI taxonomy): Bacteria > Pseudomonadati > Pseudomonadota > Alphaproteobacteria > Hyphomicrobiales > Aurantimonadaceae > Martelella > Martelella sp. The sequence continues at coordinate 6,097 of NZ_CFHTCS010000096.1, forward strand.
GCGGCTCCGGCGGTCTTCGGGAAATACAAAACGACAGCCGGGCAGCCTTGAGACCGCCCGGCTGTCGTGATTGTAGCTTACTTGTTGATGTCGTTCTTCATGTTCCAGAGATTGAAGGCGCGTTCGCCAACCATGTCTTCATCGACGCCTCCTTCCTGGATATCGTCAGCCACCCGCAGATGGCCGAAGCCCGCGAGAATCTTTAGCAGGATCGTCGTGATTATCCACGAATAGGCAGCAACGATAACGACGGCCAGCACCTGCACGCCAAGCTGCTTCACGCTCGCCGAAACGGCGTTGATATGCGAGCTGGCCATGAAGCCGATCAGGATCGCGCCGGTCATGCCGCCGACGCCGTGGGCGCGCCAGACTTCCAGCGTGTCGTCGATCTTCAGCCATTCCTGGACATATTTGGCGTTGTAGCAGACCGTCGCGCCGATCGCCCCGATCAGCAGCGCCGCCATCGGCTCGACATAGCCGGCGGCGGGCGTGATCGTGGCAAGGCCGGTCACCGCGCCGACGAGAACGCCGGAGAAGGAGACCCGCTTGTGCTCGCGCCACTCCCACAACATCCAGACCAGCATGGCAATCGCGCCGGCGAGCATGGTGTTTGTGAAGGCGTAGGCCGCAAGCGCGTCCGCCGCATAGGCGCCGCCCGCATTGAAGCCGAACCAGCCGAACCACAACAGCCCCGCGCCGAGCGCCACCAGCGGCAGGCTCGCCGGCTGGCTTTCCGGATCGCCCACGGCGACCTTGCGCTTGCCGAGGAAGCGGGCGGCGGCAAGGGCCGAGAAACCCGCGGCGGTGTGGATCACGATGCCGCCTGCAAAATCGACGACGCCCATCTTGGCCAGGAAACCGCCGCCCCAGATCCAGTGCGCTGCCGGCAGGTATACCAGGATCGTCCACAAGGCGACGAAGAACAGATAGGCACCGAATTTGAAACGACCGACAAAGGCGCCGGTCATCAGTGCGGGTGTGATGATCGCGAACATCATCTGATAGGCGAAGACCATCATGAAGGGAATGTGCGGCGCGTAGGTGTCATTCGGGCTGATGCCCACATGATACATCCCGAAATAGGGACGGATATCGCCGATGATCCCGCCGATCGACGGACCGAAGGCCAGGCTGAAACCGCCGAACACCCAGATGATGCTGACGATCCCGATGCAGACGAAATTCTGGATCATGATCGACAGCACATCGCGCTGCTTGACCAGGCCGCCGTAGAAAAGTGCAAGGGCCGGGGTCATCATGCAGACCAGCGCCGTGCAGATCAGAACAAACGCGGTGTCCCCCGCATTGATCGCTTGCATAACCTTCTCCTTTGAAAAGCTTGTTTTGGCGCGACCGCCCCGGTCGCGCCGCTCTTTAGTTGTTGGTATCGGTGACCAGATGCTCTCCGACCGCGCTGTGCGGATGCGGCGCAAGCAGCTTCTTCGGTGCGATGAACAGGTACATCGTCAGCACGTAGGGCGCGGTGAAGGACGGCAGGCCGAGCGGCTCGGTCAGCACGTCATAGGCCCCCTGCAGGAACACGGTGACGATCGTGGCCAGAAGCGCGTAGACGACCACCCGCGGCGATGGTTTCAGGAAGATGACGCCGACCGCCATCGCCGTCAGCACCGCACTGAAACCGTAAAGCCCCTGCACCACCAAATGCGGCTCCGCCCGAAGCGCGATCGCCGTCGCCATGGCGATCAGCGAACCGCAAATGGCGGCGATGCCGGCCGCGCGCGAGGCGATCAGAATGCCGAGCAGGATGATCGCGCCGCTGATCTCGTTGCCGAGAAGATAGACCTGGCCGATATTGCGAAAGAAGATCTGGACCAATTCGATATGAGACGGGATCACCGTCACGCCCTTGATATAGTCCGACACCAGTTCCGGATGGTCGCCGGAGACGTCGAGCGCGCCGAAGGTATAGGCGCCCGCCACCAGCAGCCAACCGGTCAGCACGAACGGACCGGTGGAGCCCGGAATGCCCCAGCTTTTGGTGATCATCGCCCCGAGCGCCGCCGTCACCACCGTGCTCATGGCCGCGCCGACGACGACGTAGAACCAGAGTTGCGGCGAGACGCTGATGAAGGTGGGAATGGCGACGCCGACGAGAATGCCGTTGAAGCCAAACAGGCCGGAGGTGATCGAGTCGCCGTCACAATCGAGAAGCCGCGCGGTCAGCGTCGCCACGATGAGGCCGACAAGCGCGCCGACCGTGGTCGCCCAGTTGCCGCCCGCATAGCTCGCATAGCCAATTGCAAGAATGAAAAGCGCGCCCGTAAGCGCGTTCTCCATGAAGAAAACCTGCCCCGCCCCGCGCAGGCATTGCGTTGCAAAGTCTTTGCGCTTCTCCGTCATATCCGCACCCCCTTTTAGTTTGTGATCAACGCCAGAGAAATTCTTCCGGCAGCGTTTTGCCGCGGGCTTCTTCCCTGACGACCTTCCAGAAATTCCTGACCTCCGCGCGCACGTCGTAGCTTTCGACGCCGACCACGCGCAGCATCAGACCGGCACCGTTGGGAAGGCTGGAAACGCCAGAAATCGCGCGCGGCCGTTCGTCGCCGAAATTGACGTTCACCCGCTCCCGGATGCGCTCGGCAACAGCCGGCGGCGTGATGCACAGAATGTTGGCAAAGGCATCGTAACCGCCCATCACCGCGGCAAAATCGATCGTCTCGTTGCCCTTCTCGATCAGCACCTTCTCGGTGAACAGCTTGCGTCCGTCGGGCCGGCGGGCATTGACGGTCATCGACAGCAGGTCGAAGCCGAAGCGCTCGCTTGCGTGGTGATGTTTGCGGCCGGTCATCATCATCTCGCCATAGAGCAGCGTCGCGTCTTCATGGACCACGAGATCGGTGTCGTTGATGAAGCGCGAGTCCCGATAGGGGATGGTGAAGTCCGGCAGGAATTCGAGATAGGCGTCCTTTGCAAGCGTCACCGTCTGGTGCTGCGAGGCGTAATTGGCGTCCATCTGGTGAATGCGGTTCGCGCCCTGCGAGGTCACCTGGGCGCATGCGCCCTCATCCACCGAAATATCGATCGTGTAGCGATCGCCCTGCAATATGCCGCCGCCGATCGAGATGATCGAGCAGATCGGCAGTTCCGGCATCGCCTCGTCCCAGTAGAGCGCCTGCTGCACCAGAAGCGGCGTGGCCCGGTAGAGGTCGGACAGCACGGAGCGGCCGCCTCGCATCGAGAAGCCGAGACGCAACGCCCCGATCTTTCCCGGTCCGGCCGCGCGCATCTGCCGAGGCTCGGTCCGGAAACCGTTCAGTTCCCGGTATTCGTCGATCCGGCGCAGGCTTTCATGCAAGCTCATCAGATCACTCGGCGGCTTGGCCGGAGGCGGGCGTCACGTCGAACAGCGCCATATCCATGATCAGCTTCATCAGTTCGTCCACGCCCTCGCCGGTCTTGCAATTGGTGAACACGAACGGCTTCTTGCCGCGCATCAGCTTGGAATCGCGGTCCATGACGCCGAGATCGGCGCCGACATAAGGGGCGAGATCGGTCTTGTTGATCACCAGGATATCCGACTGGCAGACGCCGGCGCCGTTCTTGCGCGGGATCTTGTCGCCGGCGGCGACGTCGATGACGTAGATGTAGAAATCGGCGAGCGCCGGGCTGAAGGTCAGCGTCAGGTTGTCGCCGCCCGATTCGATCAGGATGACGTCGCTGTCGGGGTATTTCTCTTCCATCTCCTCGACCGCAGCGATGTTCATCGACGGATCCTCGCGCACCGCGGTATGCGGGCAGGCGCCGGTTTCAACGCCGACGATCTTTTCCTCGACCAAGACGCCCTTCAGCGTGCGACGCACCTGCTTGGCGTCTTCCGTGGTGACCACGTCATTGGTGATGATCAGCGGCTTGACGCCAAGTTCGATCAGCCGCGGGGTGATGGTTTCGATCACGGCCGTCTTGCCCGATCCGACCGGGCCGCCGATGCCGATACGCGTGATTTTCTTCATTGTGCCAATCCTTTTTTCCGCCGGTCAGTTCATGAACAGCCGGACATGGGTTTTGGTGTGATGGGCGACGAGAACATCGAAGACCGGCGCGAAGCCGGACATCTCATCAAGCTCCAGACCGCTGATGCGCGCGTAATCGTCCTCGACGCGGGCCTGCACGGCAAACAGGATGCGCTGGGTGTCGAGATGATCGATCCGCATCAGCCGCACCGCAGCACTCATGATCATCGCCGCGACGCCGTACTGATGGACCACGAAGGCCTGCTTTTCATCTGCACCCATATGCGCCAGCGCGACCGCCTGGCCGACCGGAAAGCAGCCGGGCGTCGTGCCCTCCTTGATGTCGGCCAGCCAGCGTTCGAGAACGGGAAACGTGCTGATCTTCAGGGAAAGCTCCGCGAACTTGCGGCCCATGCGGGCGAGCATCATCTGCTGTTCCTCGCCCACGCGCCGGTTCCACAATTCCCGGTCGGCCTCGAGCACGGAGTCATAGGCACCGCGGCGGGCCGCGCGATGGGCATGGAGGAAAGCGATGCCATCCATGCCCGAGGCCTGTCGCACCACCGTCTCGACGAAGCGCTCCAGGCTTGCCGCATCGGCGACGACGCCGGTCTGGATCGCCGATTCCAGCCCGTTGGAAAAGGCGAATGCACCGACAGGAAGCGTCGAATCGGAAAACTGCAGAAGACGCGCAAGCAGGATCATGTCGTCTGCCGATCGCATCCGTCTGCTGTTCTCATCTGCCATGCCCCTGCCTCGCGATCAGTGGTGGTGATGGTCGCCATGGGCGTGACCATGGTCATGGTGGTGATGCGGCGTCGCGTCGGCCCCGGCGAACAGCATGCGCACCTCGCGCGCGTCGAGCTTGGCGGCGATCTCCTCGCCCGGCGCGAAATGGCTCTTCACGCCCTCGAAGGCATGGGTCTTCATCACCGAGGCCATGACCTTCTGATCGACGGAGAGCGGCACATAGACGGTGCTGCCCTTGATGACTGCAGGCCAGTGCTGGTTTCCGAGCCCGTGGCCCAGCTCGAAGCAGATCCGCAGGATTTCCTGCGGCGCCAGCGTTTCCAGCCCTTCGAGCTCGATGACCATGACCTCCTTCAGCGCGATGCGGGCGGCGATGATGGTGTTGCTCGCCGCGTCGTAATGAAGCACATCGCCGTTGTGGAGATGCTCCGAGCGCGACAGCGAGATCGCGAGTTCGGTTCCGCCCTCGCTTGCCTTGCGCAGGCGGTTCTTGGGCGCTTCCCACTGTTCGAGCGCGAGGTAGTCGACCGTCGCCTCGTGGGAGCGTTTGTGCCAGTCGGCATCCTTCAGGTTGCCAAGGATTTTTTCGACAAGGATCATGGTGTTCGCCGCATTCTGTGCGCCTGGAAAGAAGAGCCGAAATGCACCGGAGCCTGTCTGGCCCTCGATGCCGCTTTCCGGCTGAACGTCCCCGGCGTCGTTGTTGTTGGACGGGCCGGGCGAAGGTTTGCTTCGCCCGGCATCGCAATCAGCTGAAGAAGTGAAGCTGGTTCAGCGGGATCGTGGTCGCAGGCTCGACGGTCGCGTGCTTGCCGTTGACTGTCACCGCGAAGGTTTCCGGGTTGACCTCAATCTCCGGCAGCGTGCTGTTGCGCACCATCGAGCTCTTGCTGATCGTGCGCGTGCCATAGACCGGCACCACCTGCGACTGGAGCTGGTAGCGGTCGACGATGCCGTCCTCATAGCCTGCCAGCGATGTGAAGGTGACGCGGGTCTTCGGCAGCGCCGAGCCGTAGGCGCCGAACATCGGACGGTAGAGAACCGGCTGCGGCGTCGGCAGCGATGCGTTCGGATCGCCCATCAGCGCCCAGGAGATGAGGCCGCCCTTAATCACCATTTTCGGCTTGGCGCCGAAGAAGGCCGGCTCCCAGAGCACGAGATCGGCCATCTTGCCGACTTCGACCGAGCCGATCACATGGCTGACGCCCTGCGCGATCGCCGGATTGATCGTAACCTTGGCGACGAAGCGCAGAACGCGCTCGTTGTCATTGCCCGACGTATCGCCGTCATAGGCGCCCATCCGGTCCTTCATCAGATGCGCGGTCTGGATGGTGCGCGCCCAGTTCTCGCCGACGCGGCCCATGGCCTGGCTGTCGCTGGACAGGATCGAGATCGCGCCGAGATCGTGCAGCACGTTTTCAGCCGCGATGGTTTCCGGGCGCACGCGGCTTTCCGCGAACGCGACGTCGGTCGGGATCTTGGGGCTGAGATTGTGGCAGATCATCGTCATGTCGAACAATTCGGCCTGCGAATTGATGCCATAGGGCAGCGTCGGATTGGTCGAGCTCGGAATGACGTTGGACTGACCGGCCACCCGGATGATGTCCGGCGCGTGACCGCCGCCCGCACCTTCCGTATGGTAGGTGTGGATGGTCCGGCCCTCGAAGGCGGCGATCGTGTTTTCGACGAAGCCGGCCTCGTTCAGCGTATCGGTATGGATGCAGACCTGGACGTCGAATTCATCGGCGACGCGCAGCGAGGTGCGGATCGCTTCCGGCGTGCTGCCCCAGTCCTCGTGGATCTTCAGACCCATGACGCCGGCGCGGAGCTGCTCCTCGATCGGAAGCCGGGCGGAGACATTGCCCTTGCCGAGCACGCCGGCATTGACCGGCCAGCCGTCGAAGGAGCGCAGCATCATCTCGACATTCCAGGTGCCGGGGGTGATGGTGGTGCCGTTGGTGCCGTCGGTCGGGCCGATGCCGCCGCCGAACAGCGTGGTGACGCCGTTGGAAAGCGCGGCTTCCGCCTGCTGGGGCGAGATGAAGTGGACGTGGGCGTCGATGCCGCCGGCGGTCAGGATCAGGTGCTCGCCCGAGATCGCGTCGGTGCCCGGTCCAAGCGCCAGCCCCGGCGTCACGCCCGACATGGTGGACGGGTTGCCGGCCTTGCCGATCGCACAGATATTGCCGTTCTTGACGCCGACATCAGCCTTGATGACGCCCTGCACGGCGTCGAGGATGGTGACGTTGGTGATGACGAGGTCGGGTGCGCCTGCGGCGCTGGTGAGCTCGTTATCATAGCCCATGCCGTCGCGCAGCGTCTTGCCGCCGCCATAGACGGCTTCCTCGCCATAGACCCGGAGGTCCTTTTCGATCTCGAT
>NZ_CFHTCS010000097.1:0-12908 GCF_984369615.1 Martelella sp.
TGCGCGAGGGCCTGCTGAAGGAAAACATCGACGGCGAGGCGCTGATCTGGGCCCACGACCGGCTGATGGGCCGGCCGGAACAACGCCGCATCCTGATGATGATTTCCGACGGCGCGCCGGTGGATGATTCCACGCTTTCGGTCAACCCCGGCAATTTTCTCGAAAAGCACCTGCGCGCGGTGATCGAGCATATCGAGACCCGATCGCCGGTCGAGCTTCTGGCGATCGGCATCGGCCATGACGTGACGCGCTACTATCGTCGGGCCGTGACCATCGTCGACGCCGACGAACTGGCCGGCGCCATGACCGACCAGCTTGCCGGGCTGTTCGAGGAACAGGCCGCCGGCATTTCCCAGGGCAGAAGACGCGCCAGATGAGAGCCGCCTTCGCTTGTCTGGCGCTCGCGCTGGTCGCGACGCCGGCCGTTGCGGCCGCCGTCCCCGTCGACGCCGTGCCGATCGAGAAATTCGCTCCCGAAAAGGACACGGATCGTTTCGGCCGTCTCGCATTCATCGGCGGGCTGACGCTGACCTCGCCCGATCCCGATTTCCAGTCGCTTTCCGCAATCCGCTTCCTGCCCGACGGCAAGCGCTTCATCGCCGTGGCCGATACCGGCGAATGGATCGACGGACGGGTGACGCGCGATGCGTCCGGCCGGCTTTCCGGGCTTGCCGATGTCACTGTCACGCCGATGAAGAATGCGAAGGGCGTGCACGCCGGCAAGAGCGGCATGGATGCCGAAAGCCTCGCCATTGCGGGCAACCGCATCTATGTGGGCTTCGAGGGGCGCCACCGCATCGACAGCTATCCGCTTGCCGGCCATGCGCAGGCGAATGCCGCGCCGGGACCGGATTTCCTGATCCCGCCCTATGAGCTACGGCGCAATGGCAGTTTCGAGGCGCTCGCGACTGACGATGCCGGCCGCATGGTGGCGATTGCGGAAAAAAGCATCGACACGCACGGCAATCTCTTCGCCGCCATTGTTCGCGGGCAGCAGAAAGGCATTTTCAAGGTCGTGAAACGCGAGGGTTATGACGTTACCGACGCGGCCTTTCTGCCGGATGGCGACCTTCTGGTGCTGGAGCGGCGTTTTTCCCTGCTTGCCGGCGTGGCCATGCGAATTCGGCGCTTTGCCGGAGAAGCGATCCGGCCGGGCGCCACCGTGGACGGTCCGGTGATCATGCAGGCCTATGGCGGCACGCACCGGATCGACAATATGGAGGGCATGGATATCCTCCGCGCGGATGACGGCGCGCACCATGTGATCATCGTTTCCGATGACAACAATTCCCCGCTGCAGAATACACTGATGCTGGAATTCAGGCTGGCGGATTGAAGCTGTCCTGCGGCGCGACCATGGCCTGAAGCATGGCGAGCCCCTGAAGGTTGATGCGCTGCGCGTCTTGCGGGGCGAGCTCGGACCAGTTTTCCGCGAACCAGCGGTCGAGAGCCCGAGCGGCGGCAAACACCATGTCCACGATGAGGCTCAGCGGCAGGTCGGTCCGGATCGCGCCCAGCCTCTGGCCGTGTTCCGCCAACATGGCGGCCCCGGCCCTCAGGCGGCCGAGCGGCGCTTCCAGGGCCCTCTCGGTCTCCGGTCCCTCATACATCGTTCGCCCAAGCGAGGCCGTTGCGGGTTCGGCGATCAAAAGCGCGCCCAATTTCTCGAACGCAGCCCTGAGCGCCTTCCAGAAACCAGCCCGGTCTCCCGCCTCGGCAACCTGCGAGAAGTCGATCTGTCCGGAAAGACGGTCAAGCGCGCGTTCAATCACCGCGCAATAGAGGTCGGCCTTGTCGCGGACATAATAATAGGCTTGCCCCTTGCTCATGCCCGAATCCTTCAGGATGGCGTTGAGTGAAGCGCCGGCCAGGCCGTGTCGGGCGAAGGCCGCCGTCGCCGCAGCGAGCAGTCTCTCGCGACGTTCAGGCGCCAGCGTCTCCAGCCGCTCCAACGCCGAAGTTCCTTCCGCCATCGGCTTCTCGTTTTTGCGCGATGCCATTTTCATGCTTCCGTTGACGATTTTAGACCACCGGTCTAAAAGACACAGTAGTCATTATTCGAAGGGCCTTCCACCGCCGAACTGAAAAGGAGATGGCCGATGCGCTGGCGCGGTGTCAATCATGTGGAATTCTCGGTGATCGAATACGAAAAGTCGGTCGCCTTCTACGACAGGATGTTCGGCTGGCTCGGCTACAAGAGTTTCTGGACCATGGATATCGGCTATCGCTCGACCTATTACATGGCGCGCTTCCCCTTCCCCCACAGCTATATCGGCATCCAGCCGGCGAAGACCGGCGGCAAGCTCGACCACGAAGCACGCGCCACGGGCATCCACCACATCGCGCTCTGGGCGAAAAGCCGGCGCGAGGTCGACCGCTTCCACAAGGAGTTTCTCGTCCGGAACTCTGTTCCCGTCACCGAGACGCCGGCCGAATATCCGGTCTATGCGCCCGGCTATTACGGCGTCTTTTTCGACGATCCGATCAACGGCATCCACTGGGAGCTTGCGCATATTCCCAGGATCGCCTCCCCCGCGGCCTACCGGCGCAGCATGCGCGCCTGGAAAGAGGCGGAGATGCAGCATCCCGACTGGAATGGATCGCCCGCGAAGAAGGCTTTCCGCAACCTGCCGCGCGGGTAAAGCTCACAGACTGTCCTCGCGCACCCAGACGCAGACGCTGCCCGCATTGACCGGGAAGGACGCTCGGCCCTTGTCATCCGTGGTCACGGTGTCTTCCCGGTGGCCGAGAAAATCGCGGAAGCGCGCATTGGCATGGGCTTCGCCGAGCGCAACGTCCTTAGCTGTTTCCTCGCCATTGGTCAGAACCGTTACGGAACCGGGCGCGTTGCCGGTCCCTTCGCGAATGACCGCCAGACAATTGGCGTCATCGAAAACGATGGTCTCCGCGCCATTGGCAAAGCGCTTGCGCGCCTCTATCAGGTTCGGCAGGCATTCGATCCTCGGCATGTCGATATCGTACTCCTCGCCGTCCGACCCCTTGTCGCGATACTGAGCGCCGTAAAGGTCGGCATAGAAGACACTCGGCACGCCCTGTTCGCGCATCAGGATCAGCGCATAGGCAAGCGGCTTGAACCAGGGTTCGACGGCGGCCTCCAGTGATTGCAGAGGCTGGGTATCGTGGTTTTCAACCAGCGTCACGGCATGGTCCGGCACCTCTGCCGCCAGCGTGCCGTCGAAAATCGTGCGCATGTCGAAGTCGCCGCCCGCGACCGAGGCCTCGTGGAAGCGGTAATGCAGCCCGACATCGAACAGCATCAACTGCCGGTCGACCAGATCAAGATAGGCTTTCAGCGCGTCGATTTCCGGATGCCAGTATTCGGCAACGACAAACAGGTCCTCCTTCACATTCTGGCGCATATGGGCGATCCAGTCGCGGAAGAACCAGGCCGGAATATGCTTGGCGGCGTCCAGACGAAAGCCGGCAACCGGCACCTGCTCGCAGAACCATCGCCCCCAGTATTTCAGTTCCTCGAAAACGGCATTGTTGCGGAATTCCACATCAGCGCCGATCAGATAGTCGTAATTGCCGAGCTCCTGATCCACCTCGTCGTGCCACTCCCCCTCGCCATATTCATTGACAAGACGGAAAACGCCGGTTTCCTCCGGCTCCTCGATATAATCGACGCCGGTGAAGCATTTGTGGGTCCAGACGAATTCGGAATGGGCGCCGTTCCGGCCCGGGAAGGTGAAGCGGGTATAGGCGAGCGCCTCGAAGGCCTCGTCCTCGATCTTCGTTCGGTCCTGCGGATCGGTGCGTCGGACCCGCACTCTTTCCTTCTCGTCCGCCCCCAGCTTGTGGTTGAAGACAACATCGTGGATGACGCCAATGCCGTGACCGGCAAGCGTGTGGCAGGCGTTTTCAAGAGCACCGCGGTCGCCGTATTTGGTGGCAACCGTGCCCTTCTGATCGAATTCGCCGAGATCGAAGAGATCATAGGTGTCGTAGCCGACGGAGTAGCCGCCGGCGGCGCCTTTGCATGCGGGCGGCAGCCAGACATCGGTGACGCCCATGCCGGCCAGTTCCTCCGCCTTTTCCGCCACCTCGTCCCAGAGCGTCCCGCCCGATGGATAATACCAGTGAAAGAACTGAAGCAGTACGCGTCCGGCCATGCTGTCCTCGCGGTTTGGGTGAGCCGACCCTAAACGGGCGGCGATTGTGAAAGTTCCGCGCCGAGCGGTTTCGGGGCAGCGGCGATCTTTGCGCCTGCCGCCGAATTATGCAAACAAGACTTGACGGCTGTCACCCGCCGCGCCGATATCCTCCCCATGACGGCGACCAGAAGGAAGACCCCATGCAAGAGACCATCATCCGCGCCAATCCGGAATTTGCCAAGGATGAGCTTCGCCCGCGCATTCTGCATATCGGCTTCGGCGGATTCGCTCGCGCCCATCCGATGGTCTACCTGCAGGAAGGCATGAACAAGGCGGGCGGCGATTTCGGCGTCGTCGCCGTGCGCCTGAATTCCGGTGCAGAAGAACTGTCGGCCCTGGACGAGGCCGGCCATGACTACCTGATCGCCGAGATGGATGCCGAGACCGTGACCGCGCGCAAGATCGGCGTGGTGGTCGGCACGTGCCATCCCAAGCGCGACGGCATCGACGCGCTTCTCGACCTGATCGCGTCCGAACCCATGGCCGTCATCAGCCTGACGATTACCGAAAAGGGCTATTGCGTCCGCAACGGCCATCTGGATCTGGAAAACAAGGGGATCATCGCCGATCTCGCGCATCCGGAAGAACCGGGCACGGCGATCGGCGTCATCGTCGAGGGCCTGGACCGCCGCCGGAAAGCAGGCCGCGATGGGTTGACCGTGCTTTCCTGCGACAACCAGCCGGACAATGGCAAGCTCGCCCGTGCTGCCGTTCTCTCCTTCGCCCACCAGCGCGACGGAAAGCTGGCCGACTGGATCGATGCCAACGTCTCCTTCCCCTCCACCATGGTCGACCGCGTGGTACCCGCGCTCGACGATTACGGTCGCGGCGTCCTTCGCTCGCTCAATGACGGCAAGGAGGACGAGAACGGCATTGTCTGCGAACCCTTCCGCCAGTGGGTGATCGAGGATGATTTCGCCACCGCCCGCCCGCCCTTTGCCGAAGGCGGCGCGATGATGACCGATGACGTGCGCCCGTTCGAGATGATGAAGCTCAGGATGCTCAATGGCGCGCATACCTTCCTTGCCATGCTCGGCAGCCTTTCCGGTCTCGAAACCGTCTCCGCCTGCATGGAGGACGACGTGTTCCGCAGGGCCGCGCGCCAGATCATGATGGATGAGCAGCGCCCGACGCTGCCGGAGATCGAGGGCGTCAGCTTCGAGGACTACGCCGACGCGCTGATCGAGCGCTTCGCCAATCCGAAGCTGAAGCACCGGACCTCGCAGATCGCCTGGGATACGAGCCAGAAACTGCCGCAGCGCCTTCTGCACGGCATCGAGATCAACATCGGGAACAACCACCCCTGGCCGCTTCTGGCGCTCGCGGTCGCCGGCTGGATCCGCTTCGTCAAGGTGACGGCGGATGAGGATGGCAAGCTGACGGATCCGCTTGCCGAAGAGCTTCTGGCAGAAGCAACGGCTTATGACGGCGACCAGCTTGTCGATCGCATTCTCTCAAACGAATCGATCTTCGAGGAAGACCTGCGCCGCGAGCCGGCATTCCGCTCGGCCATTACCGGCGCCTACCGCTATATCGTGGAAAAAGGCCCGCGCGCGGCGGTCGAGGCGGTGCTGAAGGCTTGAGAATTTCTCGTCTTCGCAGGGACTAGATGTATGTCTGTCGATCTCCCCCCTTGAGGGGGAGATTTTTTCGCTGCGCTGCCGCTGAAAGTCCTGTCAGGGACACCGGCACCAATCAGGCATTCGCCGGACGCATCGGCCGCAGCCAGGTCATCAGCGCGCCATAGGGCAGCAGCATGACGAGGCTGAAGACCAGCTTGACCGAGAGGTCGCCCAGCGCCCAGGACACCCAGCGCGGCACGTCCACGAACGAGAAAATGCCGAAGAGCGGCGCGACGCCGAGGGCGAATTCGTCATTGGCGCCGATGAAGGCAAAGACGGCGGCAAAGCTGATGGAGAAGAACAGGACGGTATCGAGAACAGAGCCGAACAGCGAGCCGACAAGCGGCGCTTTCCACCAGGTCTGTCGACGCAGGCGATTGAACAGCGTGATGTCAAGAAACTGGCCGACCAGAAATGCCGTGCCCGAGGCGATCGCGATCCGCGGCACCGAGGCGTAGAAGGAAAAGGCGACGCCGACGACGAAGCCGGCAACCACCACCTTGCGCGCGGCGGCCGGGCCGAACTGGCGGTTGGTCAGGTCGTTGACCAGAAAGGCAAGCGGATAGGTGAAAGCGCCCCAGGTCAGAAGGTCGGCAAGCGAGATGCCGTAGACCGTGCCCTTGACGGGATACTGGACCAGAATGTTGGAGGCGAGGACGACGCCTGCCATCAGCAGGCTGTAGATAATGACGGATTGCGACTGTCGCATTTTTTTATCCTGGGTGATGCCACCAGTTGGAGGACAAATAAAGAAAGCCTTACTGCCGGGCAGCAAGGCTTTCCAGTTTCAAAACTGCCCGTTGATCAGGCGGCGGCCTGCTCAGCCGTCTTCTTGATGATTTCCTTGCGGATCAGGCGGGCGCGGGGCGAAAGCTCGCCCTCGCCGGACTTGATCAGGAATGCGTCGAGGCCGCCACGATGCTCAACCGAGCGCAGCGCCGCAGCGGAAACGCGCAGGCGGTAGCTCTGGCCGGTGGCTTCGGACATCAGCGTCACGCGGCACAGGTTCGGCAGGAACTTGCGGCGGGTCTTGTTGTTGGCATGGCTGACATTGTTGCCGGACAGCACGCCCTTGCCAGTCAATTCACACATGCGGGACATGATTTCACCTATACTCGTCTTCAGCCAACGGCTTACAACGGGACGGCCTAGTCCCGCGATCCAATTGGCGGCTAATTGGAAAGTTGCGGTTCTATAATCGCGCGGCACGCAAAGGTCAAGGCGAGATGCCGGTTTTTCACGGGGACGCGGAAATTTACCGCTGTTTTTTTTAGCCCGCCTGAGACATAAACAGGTGAGCAGGAACGACCATATCACAGGTGCGAGAGAGCGACATGAGAAAAACCGTCATTTATCAGACTGTAATCGCTATGGTTTTTCTTTTTGCGTCGGCCGCGGCCAGGGCCGAGGACATCAAGCAGCAGACCGTCTATACCATCGCCTTCTCCGGCATCAAGATCGCCGATGCAGTGTTCAACACCACGGTCAATGACGGAGATTACCGGATCAACGCCGATATCAAGGCGGCGGGTATAGGCAATCTCTTCACCTCGATCGCGGTCAAGGTCGATGCCAGGGGCGACTGGAAGGACGGTCGCCCGGAAACGCGTGAATTCGAGCTGAGCTACCGCGATGGCGATTACGCCCGCGACTACGGCGCGGAATTCGCCCGCAAGCGCGTCGTCTCTTCGACGATCGAACCTGACCCGGGCCCGCGCGGCGACGATTGGGTTGACGTCACGGCGAGACATCTGCGCGGGGTCATCGACCCGATCTCGGCGCTGCTTCTGCCGCCGTCACCAAATCCCTGTCAGGACAAGATCGCCATCTTCGACGGCGAGACGCGGCTGAACCTGGAACTGGCGCCCGCGGGCACGAAACCGTTCTCCACCAAGGGCTTTTCCGGCCGGGCCGTCGGCTGTGCGATCCGCTTCCGCCCGATCGCGGGCTATGAGCGCAAGGATGACGACATCGAATATCTCGCCAATACCCGCGAGCTCGTCGTCTGGTTCGCTTTCAACGAGGAGCTGAACGTCTATGCCCCGGTCACGGCCCAGATCCCGCTGAAGATCGGCAAGCTGACGATCTACGCCTCGAAATTCGGCGTCTGACACCAGGATTTCATTTCAAATGCGCGCAACCCTGATCGGCTTTTCGGCCGTCATCATGTGGTCGTTTCTGGCCCTGTTCACGGCCGCCTCCGGCGATGTGCCGCCGTTCCAGCTTTCGGCCATCGCCTTTCTCATCGCGAGCCTGCCCGGCATTGCGGTGCTGATCGCCCGGCCGGAACGCCGCAGAGCGCTGCGCCAGCCGGCAAAGGTGTGGATCGCCGGCATTGCCGGCCTCTTCGGCTACCACTTCCTCTATTTCACCGCGCTGCGCAACGCGCCCGCCGTCGATGCGGGTCTGATCGCCTATCTCTGGCCGCTCCTGATCGTTGTCGGTTCGGCGCTGCTGCCGGGCGAAAAGCTGAAGGCCCATCACATCGCAGGCGCGATAGCCGGCTTTGCCGGGACGGCGTTGCTGATCACGCGTGGCGGCGGGCTGACGATCAGCGGCGAATATGCGCTCGGCTATATCGCCGCCTTCCTCTGCGCCTTCACCTGGTCGGGCTATTCGCTGGTCTCGCGCTCCTTCTCCAAGGTCTCGACCGATGTGGTGACCGGCTTCTGCCTCGCGACCTCGGCGCTGTCGCTTTTCTGCCATCTCCTGCTTGAAACGACCGTCTGGCCGCAAACGGCGAGCGAGTGGCTCGCGGTCATCGGACTCGGCCTGTTTCCGGTCGGCATCGCCTTTTATGCCTGGGACTACGGGGTGAAGAAGGGCAATATTCAGGTCCTGGGTGCAGCAAGCTACGCAGCGCCGCTGCTGTCAACCATCGTGCTCCTCGTCGCCCGCTTCGGCGAGCCGGGATGGCGCGTGATCGTCGCCTGCCTGCTGATCACCGGCGGCGCGGTTCTCGCCGCGCGCGACATGATCATGCGGAAGAAGGGTTGAGACGTCAGCCGGAAGGCGCCCAGTCCGGGGCAGCAAGTTCGAAATCATCGAAGATGAAGCCGGGGGCGACGGTGCAGCCCACCAGCGTGAAGTCGCCCGTGCTTTCCGCCGCCTGCCAGTGCCCTGCGGGAATGACGCCCTGCGGACGCTCGCCGGCCATGATGTCAGCCCCGAGCGTCATCGCCTCCGTCTTCCTGCCGTCGGGCGAGACCATCAGCTTCAGCGGCGCGCCGGCATAATAGTGCCAGACCTCGACGGTCGTCAGCAGCCGGTGCCAGTGCGAGCGCTCGCCCGCTTTCAGCAGAAAATAGATCAGCGTCGAAGCGCCGCGCCCCGGTTCGCCGGCGGCATCGCGAAACGTTTCCGCAAACCAGCCGCCTTCGGGATGAGGCTTCATGCCGAGCGCATCAATGATCGCTTCGGCCGTGATCGCGCCCGCCATCAGAAATTGTCCTTCAGCCGGCGGATTTCGCCGAGAACCTCGTCGTCCCTCGCCTCCGTCATGCCGAGCTTCGCCCGGATCGCGGGATCGGTCACCCGCAGGAAGGGATTGGTCTTCTTTTCAAGCCCGATCGTCGTCGGAATGGTGAAATCGCCGGCGTCGCGCAGCGCGGCCACCGCCTCGGCGCGCTCCTTCAGCACCTGATTGTCCGGATCGACCGAGAGCGCGAACTTGGCATTGGCGAGCGTGTATTCGTGGCCGAAATAGACTTCCGTCTCGTCCGGCAGCGCCAGAAGCTTTTTCAGCGACGGCCACATGTCGGAGGCGGGCCGTTCGAACAGACGGCCGCAGCCCATGGCAAACAGCGTGTCGGCGGCAAAGAGCAGGCCCTCATCGACGAAATGGTAGCAGACATGCCCCGCCGTATGGCCGGGCGTCTCGATAACGTCGACCTTGTGGCCGGCAAAATCCAGTTCGTCGCCCTCGCCGACGGCAAGGTCAAGGCCGGGGATCACCACCGCCTCCTCGACCGGCCCGACGATCCGGCAGTCGTAACGCTCTTTCAGTGGCAGGTTGCCCTCGACATGGTCCTTGTGATGATGGGTGGCAAAGACGTCGGTAATCACCCAGCCGCGCTTTTCGGCTTCCGCGATCACCGCCTCGCCATCGGGCGCATCGATGCTGAGCGTCTTCTTGGTTTCCGGATCATGGACCAGAACTCCGTAATTGTCCGAACGGCACATGAAGACGGCGATTTGAAGTGAAGTCATCTCAAGCCTCGCGATTGCTTACCCAGTCGCCTTCAATGTAGTACTGTGCGATCTCAAGTCCAACCGGGGCCGTCTGAACTTCGCTCATGAACGCCGATATCGTTGACCTTCGCGCCTTCTACCACACCAGGCTTGGACGCCTCGCCGCCCATTCCATCGCCATGGCGCTCGTGCCTGTCTGGCCGAAACTCCCGGACGAACGCCTGGTGGGGCTCGGCTACTGCCTGCCCTATCTCGACCGGCTCGGCACGGATGCGGAACGGGTCATGGCCTTCATGCCTGCCTCCCAGGGCGCGATCAACTGGCCTGCCCACGCGGCGTCGGCAACCGCGCTGGTCATGGACGAGGAACTGCCGCTGCCCGATGCCTCCATCGACCGGGTGCTGATGGTGCACGCGCTGGAATTCACCGAAAGCCCGCGCGAGACCCTGAGCGAGCTCTGGCGCATTCTCGCCCCCGGCGGCCGCCTTGTCATCGTCGCGCCCAACCGTCGCGGCGTCTGGGCAAGGCTGGAACACACGCCCTTCGGCAACGGCCGCCCCTATTCCAAGAGCCAGATCACGGAACTGCTGCGGGAGACCAATTTCACCCCCGGCGCCTTTGCCGAGGCGCTGTTCTTCCCGCCGTCGAGAAGCCGGACGGTGCTGAAATTCCGCGCCGGTTTCGAACGGTCCGGCCGCACGTTCTGGCCGGCCTTTTCCGGCGTCAACATCGTCGAGGCGCAGAAGCGGCTTTATCAGGGCCTGCCGGTGGCCGCCCGTTCCGCACGCAAGGTTCTGGTGCCCGCCCTTGCGCCCCAGGGCGTACCGACCACGCGCAGCCGCTCCTGATGGTCTTGCCGCTGCGGGGCGGCCGCCCTCGACAAAGCGCCTAATCCTCATTATTGCTTCTCCCGTTCAAACGGCTCTTGCGGCCACATGTTGTTTTCGAGGTCTCCTATGCCTGATCAGTCGATGAAGCCGACACCCCGCCCCGGTGTCATGGATATTGCCGCCTATGTCCCCGGCAAGGACCATGTCGAGGGTGTTGCGAAGGTGTACAAGCTGTCGTCGAACGAGACGCCGCTCGGACCCAGCCCGAAGGCGATCGAGGCGATGCGCAATGCGGGCGAGAACCTGGCGCTCTATCCCGACGGCCAGGCAACCGCCCTGCGGGAGGCAATCGCGGCGAAATACGGCCTCAACACGAAGAACATCATCTGCGGCAACGGTTCGGACGAACTGCTCGGCCTGCTTGCCCACGTCTATCTCGGCGAAGGCGACGAGGCGATCATCACCGAGCACGGCTTCCTCGTCTACAAGATCCAGATCATGGCGAATGGCGCGACGCCGGTTACCGTGAAGGAAAAGAACGCGACCGTCGATGTCGACGCGATCCTTGCCGCCGTAACCGACAAGACCCGCATCGTCTTCATCGCCAATCCCGGCAACCCGACCGGCACCTATCTGCCCTTCTCGGAAATCCGCCGCCTGCACGCCGGCCTTCCGGAGAACGTCATTCTGGTGCTGGACGCGGCCTATGCCGAATATGTCCGCCGCAATGATTACGCGGCAGGCCTCGAACTGGTCGCCGAGAACGCCAATGTGGTGATGACCCGGACCTTCTCGAAGGTCTACGGACTGGCTGCTTTGCGCGTCGGCTGGCTTTATGGCCCGCTGGAGATTGTCGGCGCGATGGACCGCGTGCGCGGCCCCTTCAACCTCAACGCTCCGGCAATCGCCGCGGCAACGGCTGCGATCAAGGATGACGGCTTCACCCAGAAAGCCGTTGAATTCAACGCGGAATGGATCGAAACGCTGACGCGGGAACTGATCGCGCTCGGCCTTGAGGTCACGCCGTCCGTCACCAACTTCATCCTGATCCACTTTCCCGACGAAGACGGCCTGCGCGCGCCTGATGCCGACCGCTTCCTGTCATCGCGGGGCTATGTGCTGCGCATGGTTGCCGGCTACGGCTTTCCGAACGCGCTGCGCATGAGCGTCGGCACGGACGAAGCCAATCGCGGCGTGATCGCGGCGCTGAAGCAATTCATGGCCGGCAAAGCCAAGACGGATGCGGCATGAGCGGCTTTATGTTTGAACGCATCGCCCTGATCGGCATCGGGCTGATCGGCTCCTCTCTTGCCCGCGACATCCGCGCGAGGGGGCTTGCCCGCGAGATCATCGTCTCCACCCGTTCTCCCGAAACGCTCAGGCGCGCCGAGGAACTCGGGCTGGGCGACCGTTATACGGCAGCGGCCGAAGATGCCGTCCGGGGCGCCGATCTGGTAATCGTCTCCGTTCCCGTCGGTGCGTCCGGCGCGGTGGCGGAAAAAATCGCACCCAATTTAAAAAAGGGCGCGATCCTGACCGATGTCGGCTCCACCAAGGCCTCGGTCATCGCCCAGATGACGCCCTTCGTGCCCGAAGGCGTGCATTTTATTCCCGGTCACCCGATTGCGGGCACGGAACATTCCGGTCCGGATGCCGGATTTGAAGGCCTTTTTGCGGAACGCTGGTGCATTCTGACCCCGCCGGAAGCCGTTGACGAGGATGCGCTCCAGAAGCTTACGGCATTCTGGCAGGCGCTCGGCTCCAAGGTCGACCGGATGGCGCCTGAGCACCACGACAAGGTTCTCGCCATTGTCTCGCACCTGCCGCACATCATTGCCTACAACATCGTCGGCACAGCCGACGACATGGAAACGGTGACACAGTCGGAAGTCATCCAGTATTCCGCCTCGGGCTTCCGCGACTTCACACGCCTTGCCGCCTCCGATCCGACCATGTGGCGCGACGTCTGCCTGCACAACAGGGACGCCATACTGGAAATGCTGGCGCGGTTTTCCGAAGACCTCGCCTATCTGCAACGCGCGATCCGCTGGGGCGAGGGCGACAAGCTGTTCGAACTCTTCAGCCGCACC
>NZ_CFHTCS010000098.1:0-12746 GCF_984369615.1 Martelella sp.
CTTCCGCTTCACCCAGGCCGGTTCTGAAATTTCGGCCCTTCTCGGTCGTATTCCTTCGGCCGTGGGCTATCAGCCGACGCTGGCGACCGACATGGGCGCCCTGCAGGAGCGGATTACCACCACGACCAAGGGTTCGATCACCTCTGTTCAGGCCATCTACGTTCCGGCCGATGACCTGACCGACCCGGCGCCTGCCACCTCCTTCGCGCATCTGGACGCGACGACCACGCTGTCGCGCTCGATTGCGGAAAAGGGCATCTATCCGGCCGTTGACCCGCTCGATTCGACCTCGCGCATGCTCGACCCGATGATCGTCGGCGAGGAGCACTACCAGGTTGCCCGTGCGGTCCAGTCGACGCTGCAGCGCTACAAGTCGCTTCAGGATATCATCGCCATCCTCGGCATGGACGAGCTTTCCGAAGAGGACAAGCTTACCGTCGCCCGCGCCCGCAAGATCGAGCGCTTCCTGTCGCAGCCCTTCCACGTTGCTGAAGTCTTTACCGGCGCGCCGGGCATCCTGGTGTCGCTGGAAGACACGATCCGTTCGTTCAAGGGTCTGGTCGAGGGCGAGTACGACCACCTGCCGGAAGCCGCCTTCTACATGGTCGGCACGATCGACGACGCTGTCGCCAAGGCCAAGAAACTCGCCGAGGCGGCCTGATCTTTCAGGCGGGCGGCGTAAGCGCCGCCCATCGGTTATCGGTGATTTTGCAAGACAAGAGATTGGAACGTCATGGCTGACACGATGATTTTCGAGCTGGTGACCCCTGAAAAGCTGCTGGCCTCCGCCGAAACGGATGCCGTCGTCATTCCCGCCGCGGAGGGCGAGATGACGGTGATGCCGGATCACGCGCCGACCATGACGACGGTTCGTCCCGGCATGGTGAAGTTCAAGAATCACGACGGCAAGGAATTCCAGTTCCTGGTCTTCCACGGCTTCGCCGATATCCAGGGCAATGCCTGCACGCTTCTGGCCGAAACGGCCGTGCCGATCGGCGAGGCGTCGGATGCCATCGAGCATCGCATCAAGGCGCTCCGCAAGGAACTCGACGATGCAAGCCATCGCGAGCACAAGAGCGCCATCGAGCAGATGATGAACGAGTTGACGCATCTGAACGAGACGGTCTTCCCGGGCTGATCCCGCCCTGAATTGTTCATGAGTTCGCGTGAGCCGCAGCATTTTCGCTGCGGCTTTTCGCGTTTTCTGGCTATCCTTTCGGACGTGCCCACGCGCCGAGGAGCTGTTTGGCAGGGAAGCGGCGGCACAGAGCGGAAATGAACAGCGCGTAACGCGGTGTCAGGGTGCCGGACTGCGGATGACAAAGTTAAGGGAAAAGCTGCGCAGCAATATCGTTGTTATTCATGGATCGGGGCGCCCGTGCTGGCCGGTTCCGGACTGCCAGGCGTGCTGAAGGCCCATCCGGACGGCCGGCCGCTGCCTCAGGGTGTCCGCCGGACGTGAATGGCCTCGTCCTCCGCAGCGATCATTAAACGTCCGCATGGACGCGCGATTATGCCGAAATCGTGACGATACCGCAATCCCCGGCTTCTGAGGCAAAGGCCAGGCGCTCGCCCGCTTCGTCCCAGGAGAGCGACGTGATTGCCCCCTTGCCCTGGCGGCGCAGGAGCGCTTCCTTCTGGTCGGAAAGGCGCACGGCCATGATCATGCCGTCGATGAAGCCGATGGCGAGCATTTCTTCCGAAGGATGAAAGGCAACCTGGGTGACCAGGATATTGGCGCGGGTGCCGAGTTCGAGCGGCGCCTTGCCCATCGGCCCGTCCTTTCCGGAAAACGGCCAGACAATGGCGGCCGGCGCGCCGGAGGTTGCAAGCCACTTGCCTTTCGGCGACCAGGACCAGGATTTCACCTTGGCCGGATAGCCGCTCATGCGCATGTGGCGCGCTTCCGCCGACAGCTTCCCGTCCAGCTTCCATCCATGCAGCGCATTTTCCTGCATGGCGGTGACCAGAAAGCGCCCGTCGGGCGAGAAGGTGATGCCGACATGGGCGCCCTTCCATTCCAGATCGACCGGCGGGGCGGAGCCTGCAACCCAGTGCAGCGAGGCGCCGTTATAACGTGCGGCCGCGATCCTGAGGCCCTTGGGAGCGAACGTGACCGCCTCGACGCTGCGCTCCTCGGGAAAGAGATGCGACGCGCCGCTGGCAATCACCCGCGTCTCCTTGCCCACGGCATAGGCGACGGCCCCGTGCGGGCCGCCGGCGACGACGGAAATCCACTTGCGCGGAACGCTTGCCAGTTCCTCGAAGGAGCCGTCTTTTGCAAGGCGGAGCACGCGGCCATCCTCGCCGCCGGTGATCAGCGTCTGGCTGAAGGGATCGCGCACGCAGGTGAGGAGGCCGTCATGGGCCTCCGTCACCTTCTCGCCGTCGTCGAGCCGGTGGATCCGGCCTCCGGCCGTGGCAAAAAACGGAATTCCGCCGAGAAAGGCGGCGGCGATGACGTGGTCGTCGATGTCGACGGGCGCAACGCTCGGCATCAGCTGCGGACCTCGCAGGCCCGGAAGCTCTTCTCGAGCTTTTCGCGGTCAAGGTCGCGTCCGATGAAGACGAGCCGGCTTTCGCGCGCTTCGCCATCCTTCCAGGGGCGCTGGTGATCGCCTTCGATGATCATGTGCACGCCCTGGACCACATAGCGATCGTCGTCCTTGTTGAAGGCGAGAATGCCCTTCAGGCGGAGGATGTTCGGCCCCTGGTTCTGGGTGACGGACTGGATCCATGGGAAGAACCGGTTCGGGTCGAGCTCGCCACCGCGCAATGACACCGACTGCACCGTCACGTCGTGATGGTCGGACAGCCCGTGGTGGTGGTGCTCGTGATCATGATCGTGGTGATGATGGTCGTGGTCGCAATCGGGACCGCAGACATGGTCGTCATGATCGTGGTCGAGGAAGTGCGGGTCGTCCTCCAGAACATGCTTCAGATCGAACGCGTTCTGGTTGAGGATGCGTTCGAGTTCGATCCCCGACCGCTCCGTCCTGAAGATCCTGGCGGCCGGATTGATGGCGCGCACCAGGCCTTCGACATCGGCCAGTTCCTCCGCGCTGACCAGGTCGGTCTTGTTCAGGAGCACGATATCGGCGAATGCGATCTGGTCCTCGGCCTCGCGGCTGTCCTTCAGGCGCAGCGGCAGGTGCTTGGCGTCGACCAGGGTGATGACGGCATCGAGCGCCGTCTTGGCCCGGACGTCGTCGTCCATGAAGAAGGTCTGGGCGACGGGAACCGGATCGGCAAGGCCTGTGGTCTCGACGATGATGCCGTCGAAACGCGGGCGCCGCATCAGGCCCTCGACGACCCGGATCAGGTCGCCGCGCACCGTGCAGCACACGCAGCCATTGTTCATTTCGTAGATCTCCTCGTCGGATTCCACGATCAGGTCATTGTCAATGCCGATCTCGCCGAATTCGTTGACGATGACCGCGTATTGCTTGCCATGATTTTCCGAGAGAATCCGGTTGAGCAGGGTGGTCTTGCCCGAGCCCAGGTAGCCCGTCAGCACGGTCACCGGAATGGGCGGAGCTGCTTGCGTGTCAGTCATGATCGTTCCTTTGAAGGATTTTCCGACTATATAAGGGTGATGGCGCCTGGCAGCAAGGCGGAGCAATGCCTGGCTTGCTTGCGAAAAGTCAGGTGCCACGGCGGTTTCCCGGGAAAATTAAACCGATTTTTGCTTTTATGTTGAATTCTTCGCGGTTTTTGAATTAAATTTTTAAATCAAGACACGCAGCGCGAGGCCTTCATTCACCGGGAGAAAAGCCGTGGCCCAGAAAGTCAAACTTTCCACAATCGCCGAATCTCTGGGGATATCGACGGCCACCGTATCGCTGGCGCTCCGCGACAGCCCGCTTGTCGCCACCGCCACGCGCGAGCGCATCAAGGAACAGGCGCGTGCACTCGGCTATATCTACAATCGCCGGGCCGCCAGCCTCAGGACATCGCGCTCGGGCATTATCGGCGTCGTCGTTCATGACATCATGAACCCGTTCTACGGTGAAATCCTCAAGGCCATCGAGAGCGAGCTCGACCGCAACCAGCACACCTTCATTCTCTCCAACCATTACGACTCGGTCGAAAAGCAGCGCAATTTCATCGAGACGCTGCTGCAGCTCGGCGGCGACGGCGTGATCATGTCGCCGGCCATCGGCACGCCGCCGGCCGATGTGCAACTGGCCGAGGACAACGGCATGCCGGCCATTTTCGTCGCCCGCACCATGGAGGAGCTGGACCTGCCGACCTATCGCGGCGATGACAGCTACGGCATCGCGCTTGCCACCAATCACCTGATCGGGCTCGGCCACCGCTGCATCGCCATGATCGGCGGCACGGACCAGACCTCGACCGGGCGCGACCGCTATGCAGGCTATGTCAATGCGCTGAAGAAGGCCAATATCCCGGTCGATCCGGGCCTGCGCATTCCGGGCCCGCGCACGAAGCAGGGCGGTTTCGAGGCCGCGGTGCATTTCCTGTCGCTGCCGCAGAAACCGACGGCGGCGGTCTGCTGGAACGATCTGGTGGCGATCGGCCTGATGAACGGCATTTCGCGCGCGGGGCTGACGCCGGGCGCCGATATTTCCGTCACCGGCTATGACGATCTCGAAGAGGCCTCGATCTCGACGCCGTCGCTCACCACCGTCTGGAATGGCCAGGCCGAGGTCGGCAGGCTGGCGGCGCGGGCGCTGCTCGACAGGCTTGCCGGCTCGAACGCGCCGAACGGCATGCATCTCATCAAGCCGGAAATGCGCATCCGCCAGTCGACGGGCCCCTACCGCGAAACCGCCGAGAGCTATCTTGCGCTTTGAGGCCCTGCTACATCTTCTGATATCCCTTTCATAACCAGAACGTTCCCGGGAGGATCCATGCCCAAACCAACCGTCATGCTTTCACAAAGCCTCAACCCCTTTGTCCAGAGCGTTTTGAAGGACGATTATGAACTGGTGAGCATGCCCGAGGCCGGTCCCGGCGCGCTTGGTGCGAAGGTTGACGACATCAGGGCCGTGGTGGCCTTTGGCGGCTTTTCCGCCGAGCAGATGGACGCGCTGCCCAATCTCGAGATCATCGCCTGCCCGGGCGTGGGCTATGACGGCATCGACACGACCCATGCCGCGGAACGCGGAATCGTCGTCACCCATACGCCGAATGTCCTGAATGACGAGGTTGCCGACACCGCTGTGGCGCTTCTTCTGAATGCCGTCCGGCGTCTCTATGCGGCAGAACGGTTCTTGCGCGAGGGCCGCTGGGAGAGCGAGGGCAATTTCCCGCTCTCGCCCTTTTCGGTGAAGGGGCGCAAGGTCGGGCTCTATGGTCTCGGCCGGATCGGGCTCGAGATCGCAAGCCGGCTGGAGCCGTTCAAGGTCGAGATTTCCTACCACACCCGCAGCCCGAAAAAGGGCGTCGACTATGCCTATCATCCGACGCTGGCCTCGCTTGCGGAAGCCGTCGATACGCTGATCTGCATCGTTCCGAAGACGCCGGAGACGCACAAGGCGGTCAATGCCGAAATCCTGTCGGCGCTCGGTCCCGATGGCATTCTGGTCAATGTCGGGCGCGGCTGGAGCGTCGACGAGGACGCGCTGATCGCCGCCCTTGAGGCCGGCACGCTCGGCGGCGCGGGCCTCGATGTCTTTTATGATGAGCCGCATGTGCCCGAGGCGCTTCGGGGGTTCGACAATGTCAGCCTGCTGCCGCATGTGGCTTCCGCTTCTGTGCCGACCAGAAAGGGAATGGGCCAACTTGTCGCCGACAATCTGAAGGGCTGGTTTGCCGAAGGGCGGCCGGTCACGCCCGTGCCCGAGACGCCGGTTCCGCCGAAAGCCTGACGTCAGGACCGCTGCCTTCTGGTTTCGATGACCTTCCGCATAAGGCCGACAAATTGCGCGCCCTCTTCCGCCGAAAGGCCGGAGAGGGCGTCTTCGTTCTCGGCCGTGGCTGCGGCGACGGCCGGCGCGCGCAGGGCGCGGGCGCGTTCCGTCAGCCTTATGCGCTGAACGCGGCCGTCCTCAAGGTCCCTTTCCCGCCTGATCAATCCGTCACGCTCCATGCGCGAAAGCGTGTTGGCCATCGTCGCCTGTTCGATATCCAGCCGCTCCACCAGTTCTTTCTGGGTCAGCCCGTCATGGTCCCAAAGTTCCAGAAGAGCGGGAAAGGTGCCCGTGGTCAGCCCGAGCGGCCGGATGCGGGCCGCAAGCCCGCGCTCGAAAAGGCGCGCCATATGGTTGGCGAGATAGCCGGCGGAATCGTCTTTTGAAAAGGTCATGATGTTCGATAACACTTGCATAGCAAGCTATGCAATTATATATAGCTTGCTATATATAATGAATGGAGCACTGACATGCTGAAGACCCTGCATCCCGTCGCCGGAGGCCTGGCCCTGGCTCTCATCATCGCATTCTGGCTTTCGACCGTTCTTGCGGAAACGCTTGCCGGGCCGGCGCTCGTCACGCTGGTCAAGACATCGATCCCCTGGGGCTTCTTGTTGCTTGTGCCGCTCCTGGCGCTCGCGGGGTTTTCCGGCTTCCGCCTGGCGCGGCCAATGCGCGGACCGCTTGTGGCGGCAAAGCGCCGGCGCATGCCGATCATCGCCATCAACGGCATTGTGGTGCTGATCCCGTGCGCCCTGTTCCTCGCCTCAAAGGCGCAGGCAGGCGCGTTTGACGCGTCCTTCTACGTCGTGCAGGCGCTCGAGCTCGTCTTCGGCGCGATCAACATCACGCTGATGGGCATGAACATGCGCGACGGGCGGCGGATGACGGCAAAGCGCCGCTGACCGCGCTCCGCATCATCGATCGCCGCCGTCCGGGCCGGGCGTCAGGTCCGGCCGGCGGCGGTGGCATAGGCCCGAACGGCATCGCCGAAAGCCGCAAACAGCCTGCGCGACGTTTCGTCTGTCTTCGCCCAATATTCCGGATGCCACTGGACGCCGACGGCGAAATTCCTCGCGCCGATGACCGAGACGGCCTCCACCGTGCCGTCGGGCGCAATGGCCTCGACCGCAAGCCCGGGCGCGACGTCGCCGATTGCCTGCCGGTGCAGAGAATTGACCTTGATCTCGCCGGGGCCGAGAATATCGGCAAGGCAGGTGCCTTCCTTCACATGCACCGGCTGGCGGATGACGAAGAGGGCGTCGCGGTCGCCTTCGGGCGGCTGGCGGTGGTCGATGCGCCCTTCAAGCTCGTGCACCTCGCTCACCAGCGTGCCGCCAAGGGCGACATTGAGCTCCTGGATGCCGCGGCAGATGCACAGAAGCGGCATGCCGCGTTCGATCGCGCGTCGGATCATCGGGAGCGTCGTGGCATCCCGGCCGGGGTCGAAGGGGCCGTCGCGCTCCTCCTCGGTCCTGCCATAGAGCGCCGGCGCTACATTGGAGCGCGAACCGGTGATCATCACCCCGTCGACCCGGTCGAGCATGGCGTCGATCTCCTGCGCTTCGCCAAGTGCGGGAATGATGAAGCTCATCGCGCCGGCAACGTCCAGCGCCGCGCCGACATATTGCTGCTGCGCTGCATGCCAGGTGGTCTCCCGGAAAAAACAGGTATCGGCAGGAACGGCGACGATCGGTTTCGGCATGGTGGCTCCGCTGGCGGTTTTTTCGAAGTGATGTCGCCTTGTCGGAGGTCTGTCAAACGAATCCGCGCCGCACGTCCATGGCAAATTCTGATCGGACGATAATAGCCCGTGATCGCGGACCATTAGACATTGGTCGTATCGAGCCGGAATTCGGGGCAGAAAAGTCTCCTTCGCCTGCAGGCGAGAGTTGAAACAAATCAACCA
The DNA here is from genome assembly GCF_984369615.1 of Martelella sp. Taxonomy (NCBI): domain Bacteria; kingdom Pseudomonadati; phylum Pseudomonadota; class Alphaproteobacteria; order Hyphomicrobiales; family Aurantimonadaceae; genus Martelella; species Martelella sp. The sequence goes on from NZ_CFHTCS010000098.1 coordinate 7,786, forward strand.
AAGTGCTTTGCTTTCGATGACGTCCGCCGGAGGAGAACGGGTGCGGACGCATCACATTTTGGGAGGTATCTATGGACCGTCGTTCGTTTATCAAAAAGGTCGGCGCCGGTGGCGTTGGCGCCGCTGCGGCAACCGCGCTTGCCGCGCCTGCGATCGCGCAGGAAAACCCGAAAGTGACCTGGCGTCTGACCTCGTCCTTTCCGAAGTCGCTCGACACGATCTATGGCGGCGCAGAAGACATCGCCAATCATGTTTCGGCCGCCACCGGCGGCAATTTCGAGATCCAGTGCTATGCTGCCGGTGAAATCGTTCCCGGCCTGCAGGCGCTTGATGCGGTGCAGAGCGGCACGGTCGAGGCGGCCCATACCTGCTCCTATTATTTCTGGGGCAAGGACCCGACCTTTGCCATCGGCACGGCCATTCCCTTCGGCCTGAACCAACGGCTCTCCAATGCCTGGTTCTACGAGGGCAATGGCAACACGCTGATGAACGAGTTCTATGACGGTTACGGCGTATACGGCCTGCCGGCGGGCAATACCGGGGCCCAGATGGGCGGCTGGTTCCGCAAGGAAGTGAACACCGTCGATGACCTGAAGGGCCTGAAGATGCGCATCGCCGGTCTTGCCGGGCGGGTCATGGAGAAGGTCGGCGTCGTGCCGCAGCAGATCGCCGGTGGCGATATCTATCCGGCTCTCGAAAAGGGCACGATCGATGCCGCCGAGTTCGTCGGCCCCTATGACGACCAGAAGCTCGGCTTCTACAAGGTCGCCAAATACTACTACTATCCCGGCTGGTGGGAAGGCGGCCCGGTCATCCACGGCTTCTTCAACAAGGCGAAATACCAGGAGCTGCCGAAGCACTACCAGGCGGCGCTCGATGACGCCTGCGCCTTCGCCAACACCAACATGATGGCGAAATACGACGTCAAGAACCCGGTCGCGATCCGCGAACTGATCGGTGACGGCGCGGTCATGAAGGGCTACAGCACGGAGATCATGCAGGCCTGCTACAACGCGGCCATGGAAGTCTATGCCGAGCTCGGCGCGGAGAACCCGACCTTCAAGAAGATCTACAACGACCAGACCGAGTACAAGAACGCCGCCTATGGCTGGCTGAAGACCTGCGAGTTCCGTTATGACCAGTTCATGATGGCCCTGCAGAACGCCGGCCAGATCAAGCCGCTCGCCTGATCCGGGCAGGTCCTGGCGCATAAGGGACAACCCGGAAGCGACCGCTTCCGGGTTTTTTGCTGACAAAGCCAAAGGGACGCAGGTTGTTGCCTCCATCGGCCTTCCCCGCAGGCGTCATGCTCGTGTCGAGCACGAGGATGACGCCTGCGGGGAAGACATTCCTTGCCAGGAAGAAAAACCCCGAAAGCGGCTGCTTCCGGGGTTTTCGCTGCTTTGCCTGCGCCGATACCTCAGTTGAAGTTCAGGCTCGGCGGGTCGTCGAGATTGAGGCTATCTCCGCCCGAGCCGCCGTTATCCGGATTGTCGCCGAAGTCGGGAAGCGCGAAGGGATCGCTTGCGCCGCCGTCACCGCCGCCGAAGTCGAGGTTGAACGGATCGTCGACGCTGCCGCCGAAGGAGGGCATCTCGATCGTCACCGAATCGGGATCGACGGTCACGACCTCGTCCTTGTAGTGGGTGACGAGCTTCGGGAAGAAGATCACCGCCAGGATGGCGAGGAACTGGATGACAATATAGGGGATGATGCCCTTGTAGATCTGCAGCGTGCGTACGCCCTGCATGATCCTGCCCGTGCCCTTGTCGGTCCATTCCCCGGCCGGCGTCACCGAGCGCAGGTAGAACAGCGAAAAGCCGAAGGGCGGGGTCAGGAACGAGGTCTGCAGGTTGAGACCCAGAATGATGCCGAACCAGATCAGGTCGATGCCCAGCGCCTCGGCCGGCGCCACCAGAAGCGGTACCATGATGAAGGCGATTTCGAAGAAATCGAGGAAGCAGCCGAGAATGAAGACGATGATGGTGACGACGATCAGGAAGCCGTATTCGCCGCCGGGAAGCCCGGTCAGCAGTTCCTCGATCCAGACATTGCCGTTGATGCCGTAGAAGGTGAGGCTGAAGACGCGTGCCCCCATCAGGATCATCATCACGAAGGCGGAGAGCTTGGTGGTGCTGTCGAGCGCCTTCTTGAGCGATTTCAGATCAAGCCGCCCCTTGGCGAGCGCCAGGATGAGCGCGCCGGTGGCGCCCATGGCGCCCCCTTCCGTCGGCGTTGCGATGCCGAGGAAGATCGTGCCGAGCACGAGAAAGATCAGCGCCAGCGGCGGTACCAGCACGATGATCACCTGCTGGCTGAGCCGCGACAGGAGGTTGAGCTTCATCCGGTCGTTTGCAAGCGCCACCAGATAGACGACGACGACGCCGAAGACCATGGCCGCCACCAGCCGCCAGGCATCGCCGAGGCCCGTGAACAGGATGTGGTAGCCAAGGAAATAGAGCGCGACGGCGACGGCGATCATGACGAACAGGGAAATCACGCCGCTGCCCAGCGTGCGGGCTGCGGCCGGCATCGCCGGGGCCGCCTTGGGGCGGATCATCGTCACCACGAACACGTAGAGACAGTAGGCGGCGATCACCAGCAGCGACGGATAGAGCGCGCCGACATACATGTCGCCGACCGAGCGGCCAAGCTGATCGGCCATGACGATGAGGACGAGCGAGGGAGGCACGATCTGCGCCAGCGTGCCCGACGCGGCGATCGTGCCGGTGGCGAACGATCGGTCATAGCTGTAGCGCAGCATGACAGGCAGCGAGATCAGGCCCATGGCCATGACCGATGCGGCGACAACGCCCGTGGTGGCCCCGAGCAGCGCGCCGACGAGCACGACGGCATAGGCAACGCCGCCGCGCACGGGACCGAACAATTGGCCGATCGTGTCCAGCAGGTCCTCGGCCATGCGCGAACGTTCGAGGATGATGCCCATGAAGGTGAAGAAGGGCACTGCCAGCAGCGTCTCGTTCGACATGATGCCGCCGAAGAAACGGTCCGGATGGGATTGCAGCAGCGGCCAGAACAGGGTGATTTCGGGCGAGATCGACGAGAATTCGACCCCGAGCACGAAAAAGGCTAGGCCGCCCGCGGCAAGCGTGAAGGCGACGGGATAGCCCAGAAGCAGCATCGCCATCACGGAGATGAACATGATGGGCGCGAGGTTGTGCGCGATCAGGTCAGTCATTCGGCCTGTCCTCTGTCATCATATGGGCGGCGTTGCCGGCGTCCGAATAGAGATGATCGTTCTCCTTCAGATGTCCGGAAATGACCGCGGCGCGCTTGATGATCTCCGAAAAGGCCTGCAGCAGCAGCAGGATGAAGCCGATCAGGATAAAGGACTTCGCGGGCCAGAGGATCAGCCCGCCGGCATTGGTCGAATGCTCGCCGCTCTCGAAGGAGCGCCAGAACCACGGCCAGGCGAGATAGATCATCATCCCGGCAAAGGGCACGAGGAAGATTGTGTGCAGGATGAGGTCGATCCAGTCGCGGGTGCGCTTGCTCCAGGAAGACGACAGGATGTCGATCCGGATGTGCTCGTTCTTCAACAGCGCATAGGCGGCCGCCAGCATGAAGACGGCGCCGTAAAGATACCATTGCAGTTCCAGCATGGCGTTGGACGAAAGCGAGAAGAGCTTTCGGCTCACCGCATTGCCGGCGCTGACGAGGACTGCCACGAGGAGCAGCCAGGACACCGAATGTCCGATGAATTCATTCAGCCTGTCGATGGTTCGGCTTATTGTTATCAGTGGTTTCATTGGGGCCTCCAAACCGTCCGACTTCCTTAATGGAAGTTGTCAAGGCCACGCAACATGCCTTTGGTACAATATGGGATGAAAAACGCCGCCATTTTGTATTTTTTGTCCGTCCCGGCCGGAGATGCGGACATGATATTTGCCTGGCGGTTCCCCGTGCCGTCGCTGGCGTCGCGCGATTGTTGCCCCGGGCGCGTCGGATGTGGTAATCGGGAAGCGGATTATGGGACATTGTCCGGAACAGGACTGTCGCCGAAAGGCCGGCAGCGCCGGGCTGACAGGAGGGATTGATGCAGAATGTTGAAACGGGCGCGACGCAACCCGCTGACGAAGTGGATTATGCGGAGCATGCCAACACCTACAAGCTGTTCCTCAACGGAACCAAATACGGCACGGTTCACCTCGTGGCGCTTCTGGTGGCGATGGCGGCCGGCCTGCTTGGCCCGTTCGGTTTCATCGGCAGCTTGATCATTTTCATTCTCATCAGCGCCATCGGCATCTATATTCTCCGCTGAGCGTCCGTCCGGGCGTATCCGTTCCTAGAAACGCGGCATGACAGACGCAGTGTTGCGCTCCCTTGTTGCGCGTTTCGATCTGTCTTTGGGAGACAAGTTTGAGCAAGACACTATTTGTGCCGAAAGAGACGGCCTTCGCGGAGACGCGTGTGGCGGCCTCGCCCGACACGGTCAAGAAGCTGAAGGCGCTCGGCCTCGATATCGTCATAGAATCCGGCGCTGGGTTTGCTTCCGGCATCGACGACGATGCCTTCCGGGAAGCCGGCGCCGAAATCGCCGGTTCCGATGCAGCCGCCAGCGCCGATGTGATCTTCAGGGTCCGCCGGCCGGAGCCTCACGAATACGAAGCCTATAAAAGCGGCGTGATCGTCGTCGCCATGATGGACCCTTACGGCAATGAAGAGGCGCTTGCCGCCATGGCCGGAAAGGGGATTTCCGCCATCGCCATGGAGCTGATGCCGCGCATCACCCGCGCGCAGTCGATGGACGTGCTGTCCTCGCAGGCAAACCTTGCCGGATACCAGGCCGTCATCGAGGCGGCGGCCGTGTTCGACCGCGCCATGCCGATGATGATGACCGCGGCGGGGACGGTGCCGGCCGCCCGCGTCTTCGTCATGGGCGCAGGCGTCGCCGGTCTTCAGGCCATCGCGACCGCGCGCAGGCTCGGGGCCGTGGTGTC
>NZ_CFHTCS010000099.1:0-12653 GCF_984369615.1 Martelella sp.
GCCGAGCCGGCTGAGGCGCCAGCGGATACCGGGTCGTTCGCCGATCGTCCAGGCGATCACGATCTGGCGCGCGGCGGTTTTTCCCGCACTTGCCGCGAAGAACACGCCGTCCTCCAGCGCCGGCGCGCAGCCGGGCGCCGAAAACAGCCAGCTTTCATTGTCGGGCGCGGTCATGAAGATCGTGTCATCGTCTTCCTGCATCGTCCAGATCGCGGGATGAAGATGGAAGCGGGCGACGGCGACGGTCTCGTCGTTCTCCGCCGGCACGCCGCCGTCCTTCAGGCGAAAGCCGTCCGTGCCGATGATCTCGGCGCCGTCCGGCGAAAGCGTCAGCGTGCGTTCCAGCAACAGGCCGAAGCGCGCGAGATAGCCGTCATGGCGCATGGCCAGGCGGTCATGGCCGTTTTCGTCCATATCGCGCTCGTGCGTCACCTTCGTGATGCCGCCGGTGACAACGGGGCCGAGGAAGGAGGAGCGTGAGAAGCGCATGGCCGAGTGATCGTTGACGGTGACGGCGGAATGGGCGGCGGTCGTGCGCGCCATGCGGATCGTCGCCGCGTCGGCCTCAAGCGGCACGCCGGTATTGACGATGAACCGGTTCTGCCCGGCCGACATCTCGAACGATAGCGCTCCCGCATGGGCGGTTTTTGACAGATGGACGGAAAGCGGTCTGCCGGTGTCGGCGATCAGCGTCGTCCGGCCTGCCTGCAGCCGGTCGAAACCCGAATGCGGCAAGGCCCGGAACACCGAGCCGCCGGTCTCGTCATAGCGCAGAAGCGCGGAAAGCGCCGTGCCCGGAACCAGGCCCGTGCCGTTGAACAGCGCAAGGTCGCCGTCGCGGTGGCGGAAGAAATTGAGCGCCGCATAGGCGCGGTCAATGCTTGCAACCAGCCGTTTCGGCAGGGTCTGATCGAGATTGATATAGGTCTGGCGCAACGGCAGGAGGCGGAGCAGCAGGCTGACCAGCGCATCGGGGCTGCGGGAGATGTGCCCGCCATCGGGCAGGATCTGCCTTTCCAGCTCGGCATCGAGCCTTCGGGCGGCCTCGCGCTTGCGGTGGTCCGACAGGTCAAGGCTGATGGCTGCCATGGCAAGGGCGATCGCGGTCTGAAGGCGCACCGCGTCGTGCGGCAGCGCCGCGTAGCGGCCCCTGAGGATGCGCTCGTGACGCGCGATCTGGTCGACGAAGCGGCGATAGAAACCGGTGTCCGCGCCCTTGAGGATCACGGTCGAGTGGCAGAGCCAGGCGTTCAGCCGCCGCACCGCGATCTCGGTCTGCCAGCCTGTGCCCCTTGCCGCGCGGTGGCGGCGCATAAAGCTCAGGACGGCAGCGCGCGCGAAGATGTTGGCGTCCTCGCCGCGCTGCGCACGCAGGTGCCTCAGCCAGGAAAAGCCGGCAAGTTCCCGTTCGAAGGCATGGCTCGGCATCTCGAACGAAAATAGCGGGCGGCCGTTGGTCTCGAGCACCGCGCCGGCGAGCGCGAAACGACCCTCCAGCAGGTCTTCGCCCTCAAGCGGGTCGGCGATCCTGAGATCGGTCGGGGCGACGAGAAGCCTGGCCGGACGACGGCCGGACAGGAAACGCGGCAGCGGCGGTCGCGCCGAGAGCAGCAGGCGACAGGCGCGCGCAAACGATTCCCGACAGTAGAGGGAGGCCGAACGCCAGATTTCCGGAACCGGAAGGCTCAAAGGTGCACCCTGCCCGTTGTTTTGACCCGCGTTGATGCATTTCCGGCCAAACTTCCGGTCTAGCCGGATAGGCTGAATGCTTTGTTAACGCGTGAAGACATTGTTTTTATTAGAAGCCGGAATGCACGATTACGGCGTCTAGTTCAAGAACCTGGCATGAAATAGGTGTCAGCGCTTCCGGATTGCCGCGGCGTAGAAGCCGTCGAGGCCGGTGATGCCGCCGATGCTGTCGGCGGGCGTGGTGCGGATGGCGCCCTCGCGGTCAAGCAGATGGGCAAGCGGGCCGATGGTCGCCGGCGCGAAATTCGTCCGCTCGACATCGTGCCGCTCGGCGAGGAGCCGTGCGACATTCTCCTCGCCCTCCAGAGGGTCGAGCGAACAGTTGGAGAAGATCACGATGCCGCCGGGGCGAACCATGGAGAGCGCCCGCGCGAGCATGGCATATTGCACCTCCGCCAGCTTCCCGATGTCTGAAAAATCCTTGGTCCACAAGACGTCCGGATGCCGCCGCACCGTGCCCGTGGAGGAACAGGGTGCATCGACGAGAGCGGCGTCGAAAAGCGTCTCGGGCGTATATTCCATCATATCGGCGCAGACGGTTTCGGCCGTAAGCTGCAGCCGCGCGAGGTTCTGCTCAAGCCGTTTCAACCGGCTCTTCGAGCGCTCCAGCGCGGTGACCTCCGCGCCCTGGAGAACGAGTTGCGCCGTCTTGCCGCCGGGGGCTGCGCAAAGGTCGATCACGCGTTTGCCCGAAAGATCACCGAAAAGCCGGGCGGGAATGGCGGCGGCGGCATCCTGCACCCACCATTCGCCGGTATCGAAGCCCTCCATGGCGGTCACCGCGCCGGACGGCTTGTCGAGCCTGACGGTGCCGGTGGCGAGCACCGTGCCGCCAAGCTTCTCGGCCCAGCCTTCCGGGTCCGATTTTACCGAAAGATCGATGCTCGGAGGGGTAAGCTGCGCACGGCCGATGGCGAAGGCCTTTTCCGCGCCGTAGACGGCGACCAGCCGTTCGCGGAACCAGTCGGGGATCGGCGAGACGGCTTCGAGTTCAGCGAGCGTCTTGTCCTTGCGGCGCGAAAGCCGTCTCAGCACCGCGTTGACGAGGCCGGCGAAGCGCCTGTTGCGCGGGTCGGCATTGGCCTGTTCCACGGCGATATCGACGGCGGAATGGTCGGGGATATCGAGATAGAGGATCTGTGCCGCCGCAATCGTCAGAACGTGCGCCAGCGCGCGTGCGCCCGAAGGCAGCGGCCGTTCGAGCAGGCGGGTGATCGCGGCATCGAGCATCGGCTTGTGGCGCAGCGAGGTCAGCACCAGTGCGCGGCAGAGCGACTGGTCTGCAACAGAAAGGCTGCGATAGGCGCCGTTGCCGTGCTCATTGTCGAGCATGCCGTCCAGCGGCGTTTTCCGGTCGACAACGGCGGCGAGGATTTTCGAGGCTGCCGCGCGCGGGGCGTAGCCCGGCTTGTTTTCCGGCGCGGGGGAGGCGGCGTCTTTCGGACGGGCCGTGTTCCGGCCCGGCCGTTTCATGTCATCATTCAATTCCAGGGACCTTTGATGGGCGGGTCGCCGCCGGTGTTGCGGCCGGTTTCGGGAACCGAACGCGATCTGCGGGTCGCCTTAGCAGGCGCCGGGGCCGCCGTCGAGGTCCGGCCCATGCGGGCGGCCTGTTCGCGAAGCGCCGCTATGCGGTTTTCCGTGTTCGGGTGGGTGGAGAACAGATTGTCCATGTTCTGCCCCGAGAGCGGATTGATGATGAACATATGCGCCGTTGCCGGATTGCGCTCGGCCCGCTCATTGTGGATCACCTCGTTGCCGTGGGCGATCTTCTTCAGCGCCGAGGCGAGCCACAGCGGGTTGCCGCAGACCTCGCCGCCGCGCTTGTCGGCGGAATATTCGCGCGTCCGGCTGACGGCCATCTGCACCAGCGCCGCGGCCAGGGGCGCCACGATCATCGCCACCAGCACGCCGACAAAGCCGAAGGGGTTGTTGTTGTCGCGCGAACCGCCGAAGAAGAACGCAAAATTGCCGAGCATGGAGATCGCGCCGGCGAGCGTCGCCGTGATCGTCATGGTCAGCGTGTCGCGATGCTGCACATGGGCGAGCTCATGGGCCATCACGCCCGCCAGTTCCTCGCGCGAGAGCATTTTGAGGATGCCGGTCGAGGCGGCAACGGCGGCGTTTTGCGGGTTGCGGCCCGTGGCGAAGGCATTGGGCTGCGGGTTGTCATAGAGATAGACCTTGGGCATGGGCAGGCCGGCGCGGTGGGCGAGTTCGCGCACGAGATTGTAATATTCCGGCGCGGTTGAAGCGTCGACTTCCCGCGCGCCATACATGCGCAGCACCATCTTGTCCGAATTCCAGTAGGAAAACATGTTCATGCCGGCTGCGATCATCAGCGCGATCATCATGCCGCCGCGGCCGCCGATCATGAAGCCGATCGCCATGAACAGCGCCGTCATGAAGGCGATCAGCATGGCAGTGCGAACGAGGTTCATTTCTCTGTCTCCGGGAGCGAAGGGACCTTAAACTTTCCGCAAAGTCCGCTTATATGCAGGACAGGACAATAGATGGGGCGGAATTGACTGCATATCAATATTGCGCCGCATCCGTTTGCAGGCATGGCAGGAAGAATGTGACATGAGCCACGACGACAAGACCGGAAAGACCCAAGCCAAAGCAGAAACCCGCGGCGAGGCAGCGCCCTCTGCGGCGGAACTGGCGGCGCTTACGGCGGGTTCTGAGTTGCCGGCCGTCGATCCAGAGGAAGAGCGCCGCGCCAATCTGCCGGAGGCGGCGAAGCGGGCGCTGGCCGAGGCGGAGGAGCGTCGCCGCGCCGCCTCTGCCGAAGCGCGCCCTGCACGGGAACATGGCGGGCGCGGCGGCCTTGATCCGGCCCGCTACGGCGACTGGGAAATCAAGGGTCGCGCGATCGACTTCTGAGATAGGTGGTAATTCCTATTGAATTCCTCTTCTTAGAGGAATAAATTCCTTTTTATGAATCACTCTGTCTGCACATTCCTGACGGCGGTGTCTGTCGCCTGTCTGCTTGCGCCTGCCGCTGTCCGCGCCGAGGATATCTATGCCGGTCCGGTGCGCGCCGAGATCGTGCGCGTCATCGACGGGGACACGATCGTGGTCGAGGCACGACCATGGCCAGGGCAGATCGTGGAAACCTCGGTGCGGATCCGCGGCGTGGACACGCCGGAGCTCAGGTCGTCCTGCGAGGCCGAACGTCAGGCGGCATCAATCGCCAAGGATTATGTCATTTCGCTTCTTCGTGCAGGCGAGACCGTCCAGCTCAGGCGGATCGCCGGTGACAAGTATTTCGGTCGCGTGGTCGCCGATGTGGCTCTGCCGGATGATCGCGACCTTTCCAGCCTGCTTCTCGAGGGCGGTTTTGCCGTTTCCTACGATGGCGGACGCAAGCCGGACTTCCTCTGCCCCTCGTCCTGAGACCGAAGCTGGCGTAGAACCGGGTTTTCAGATGCCTCCCGGAGTTCCCATGACCCAATCCTTTGCCCCTGTCGTCACCGAGCAGAATCACGCCGTTTCGGTGTCAGGCTTTGCTGTCACGCTGCCGCTCGTGGCGATCAAGCCGGACCTTGCCATATCGCTGATGATGGTGATCGACCTTGGCGTCCGCTTCGGCGAGCATTGCGGCAAGAAGCTTGCGGCGCAACTGTCGCCGATGGAGCCCGATATCGTCGTCGGCGCGGCAACGCTCGGCATTCCGGTCGCCATCGAGGTGACCCGCGCGCTCGGGCTCGATCGCTATGTCATCCTGCAGAAATCGCCGAAGGTGCATCTGGGGTCCGCGCTTGAACAGAAGATCACCTCGATCACCTCCAAGGGCGAGCAGCGCCTGCTTCTTGATGATCGCGCCGTACCGCTGCTCAAGGGCAAGCGGGTTGTGGTTGTCGATGATGTGGTCGCCTCCGGCTCGAGCCTGAAGGGTTCGGTCGAGCTGGTGCGCAAGGCCGGCGGTAATGTCGTCGGGCTCGGCGTGATCCTGACGGAGGCGCGGGCATGGGAGGAGGCGCTCGGACGTGACGCGGCGCTGGTGCGCGGCCTTGCCCATATTCCGCAATTCAAACCGGGCGACAACGGCCGCTGGGTCGCACGGCCGGAGACGCTCTAACCTATGGAATCTACGCATCGTGCTTTCCGAAAATCGATTCCGATTTTCGGGCCGATGCGCTCGGAACGAAAAAGGCCGCACCGTTTAAGGCGCGGCCAGCGGTTTTCCCCACGTTGCGAACGAGACTATCCGCCATACATGAGGTTCGGGAGGAACAGGACGATCCCCGGCACGAACAGCAACAGGCAGATGAGCGCGAAGACGGCGGCGATGAAGGGCAGCGATTCCCTCACATATTCCTCCACCTTCGTGTCGAGCAGGCTGCAGACCGTGAACATCGCCACGCCGACCGGCGGCGTCATCGAGCCGAAGGTGACGATGGTCATCATCAGGATGCCGAAATGGACCGGATCGACGCCCGCCTTGACGACCACGGGCACGAGGATCGGCGTCAGCAGCAGAACGAGAATGGTGCTTTCGAAGAACAGGCCGGCAATGAACAGGCCGATCAGGATGACGGCGACGATCAGCACGGGATTGGCAAGGCTTTCCAGCATGAAGCCGGCGACCGATTGCGGCACCTGCAGGAAGATGATGGCGAAGCCGACCATGCCCGACATCAGGATGATCAGCATGATCAGGCCGATGTCCGAGATGGCGTGACCGAAGGCGCGCTTGATCGCCTCGAAGGTCATCACCCGGTGGGCGAAGACGCCGATCAGGATCGCGTAGACGACGGCGAAGGCGCCGACTTCGGACGGTGTGAAGAGACCGCCGCGGATCGAGCCGATCAGCAGCACCGGGAACAGCAGCGCCCATTTGGCGCCCCATGCCGCAGCGCCCAGTTCGCGCGCGGTCGGCTTGCGCATTTCCTTCATGACATAACCGCGCTTGCGGGCAACAAGCCAGGCGGCGACCATCAGGAAGGTCATCATCAGGATGCCGGGAATGATGCCGGCCATGAACAGGCGGCCGATCGAGACCTGGCCGACATAGCCGTAGAGAATAAGGCCGATTGACGGCGGAATGGTCGAGGTGATCAGCGAGGAGATCGCGATGACGGCGGAGGAGTAGCCCTTGGAATAGCCGTTCGAGATCATCTGCGGTCCGAGAACGCGCGCCTCCATTGCCGCATCGGCAACGGCCGAGCCGGAAACGCCGCCCATCAGCGTCGACAGGATGATCGAGACCTGGGCAAGCCCGCCCGCCATCCAGCCGACGGCAACCTTGGAGAAGGTGAACAGGCGGTCGGTGATGCCGCTTTCGTTCATCAGGTGGCCGGCAAGCACGAAGAAGGGCACCGCCAGAAGCGGAAAGCTCTGGGAAACGGTGGCGATCTTTTGCACGCCGATCGAGACCGGCATGATGTCGGAGGTGAGGAAGAAGGTGAAGCCCGAAATGCCGATGGCGAAGGCAATGGGCGCGCCGAGAAGCATCAGCGCAAAGAAAACGATGCCGATAAGGGCCATGTTGGTTACTCCGCCGCGCCGGTTTCGATGACAGCTTCGTCCTCGGCCGCGGTGCGGGTGAAGACGAGCAGACGGTCGCCCTTCGCGCTGCGCCATGCCTGAACCAGGTTGCCGAGGATCGAGATCGTCAGCATGACGCAGCCGGCGGGAACGGCGATCGTGACCCAGGCATAGGAAAGGCCCGAATCGCCGAACTGGCGTTCCTTGTTGAGCATGGTCAGGTCATAGCCCTCCACGGCGAGCAGCAGCAGAAAGGCGATGAAGAGGGCGGAAAGCCCGGTCTCGAGAGCAAGACGATAGCGATAGGGGAAGGGGCGGACCAGATAGTCAACGCCGAGATGGCCGCGCTCGCGCATGGCGCGCGTTGCACCGATGAAGCAGAGCCAGATGAAAAGGAGCTGCGCCAGGTCGACCGACCAGATCAGCGGATAGCCGAAGAAGCGCATGGTCGCGGCGATGAACACCAGAACCGTGATCACGGCAAGCAGGATCGCGCCGGCAACGAATTCGATTTTTGCGAGGAAACCGGGCATGGTGGCCCCTCCAGTCAGGGTTGGGAGCATTCCGGCTTTCATCCGCCCTGAATGCTCGCGCGCGGTTGTTTTCTGTTGCGCGGCCGCGCCCTCTTTTCCCGGGGCGCGCCGGCATCGTTCCCGCCGTCCTTGCGGGGAACGAACCGCGGCCTGCCGCGGTTCGTCATGGCGCAGGAGGTTTGGGCCGTTTTACTCGGCGGCGATCGCCTGAAGCTGGTCGCGCAGGTCGCCGTAACCGAGATCGTCATAGACGACGGCGGTCGCTTCCTTGAACGGCGCGACGTCGATTTCCTCGACCGCGACGCCATTGTCGATCAGCTGCTGCTGCAGGCTCGCAAGCGCATCCTGCGTGCCGTAGGAGGCGATGTCGCCGGCCTTCAGCGCTTCTTCATGCAGGACCGTCTGCAGGTTTTCCGGAAGCGAATCGACCCAGGCGGCCGAAGTGATCAGGCCGGTGATCAGGTTGATGTGCCCGGTCAGCGTGATGTTGGTGATCACCTCGTCGAGCTTGGCGCCGACGACGGCGGGAAGCTGGGCTTCGGCGCCGTCAATGACGTTGGAGGAGATCGCCGAATAGACCTCGCCCCAGGGCATCGGGGTCGGCGTTGCGCCCATGGCCTCGATCGTGCCGGTCCAGACCGGCGCGCCGGGCGTGCGCATGCGTACGCCGGACAGGTCATCCGGCCCGCTGATCGCCTTCTTGGTCAGAAGGTGCCGTTCGCCCTGCCACCAGTTGAAGCTCAGCACGTCGAGGCCGGCATCGTCATGCAGCTTCTGGGCCCACCCGTCGAACATGTCGGAGGTGACGACCTTGCGGATGCCGTCATAGCCGTTGGCGAGATACGGCGCGCCAAGGACGCCGAACTCGTTGACGAAGACGGCGAGGCGACCGCCATCGACGACGACGGCGACGGGCGCGCCGGCGCGGGCCTGTTCAAGCACGTCCTCATCGGGGCCGAGCTGCGAATTCGGGAACAGGCGGACTTCGAGCGCGCCGTCGGAGGCTTCGGCGACATTGTCGCGGAAGGCTTCAAGGCCCTTGTAGAGCGGATCGTTGGTGGCGAGCGCCGTGTTGACGTTCAGCGTGTAATCGGCGGCAAGGGCCGAGCCGGCGAGAAGGCTTGCGGCGAGACCCGCAAGCGCGATGCTGCCCAGTTTGGAAAAATGCGTCATGTCGTCCTCCCAATCAGACGTTCAAGGGTTTGGGGCCTAACGCCCCGGTGGGTCGAAAAACTCAGGCTTTTCTTCGAAGATTTCCGGGAGATCGCTGAGGATCTCCCTGAGGTGGCCGCGAACGGCGCGTTCGGCGGCTTCGGGATCGCCGGCGCCGATGGCGTCGACAATGGCTGTGTGCTGGGCGGTCAGCTTGACCATGGGAAAGCGCAGAAGGCTCAGGTAGCGAACCCGGTCCATCTGCACCTTCAGCCCCTCTATGAGCGCCCAGGCCCTTGCCTTGCCGGCGCCGTCGGCAAGGGTCTTGTGAAACAGTTCATCGAGCGCGATGAAGCGGTCAGCGTCGCTGGTCGCCGCCTCTCTCTGCTCCTGAAGCTGCAGCTTCAGCTCCTCGACCAGCCCGACATCGGGTTTTTCGGCGAGAAGCCTGACGATGTCCGCCTCGATCGCCTCGCGCACGAAGCGGGCGTCCATGACCGCCGCCTGCGAAATGCGGCGCACGAAGGTGCCGCGCTGCGGGCGGATTTCCAGCAGGCCCTCCTCGGAGAGCTTGATGAAGGCTTCGCGCACCGGCTGGCGACTGACGGCAAAGCGCGCCGCCAGTTCCGATTCGGAAAGGCGCGAGCCCGGCGGCAGTTCATTGTGGATGATCAGCTCACGCAGGATGCCGTGCAGTTGCGACCCGACCGGAGCGCCCGGCGCGATGGTGGTGGCGATTGTTTCTGGCAGCATGGCTGTACCTCCCGACGGTTTTTATGGTGCACCATACTTCCATACTAGTCAACACCTTGTTTTGGTGCTAGTGCTTTCCCTTGGATGGACGCGCCTCGCTTGGTCAGGCTCGTCCCAATTGACGAATTCGCACAGGGAGAGAACAATGAGGCAGACGTGGCGCTGGTTCGGGCCTTTGGATCGCGTGTCGATCGACGATATGCTTCAGGCGGGTGTTGAGGGCGTCGTGACCGCGCTTCATCATGTGGCGACGGGCGCGGTCTGGACGCCGGAAGAGATCGCCGGACGTCAGCGTGAGCTGTCCGTCATGACCGACGGAAGCCCCTCCGGTCTCAAATGGGAGGTGGTCGAAAGCCTGCCGGTTTCTGAAGATATCAAGAAGCAGAAAGGCGAGTGGCGCACCCATCTCGACAACTACAAGGTCAGCCTCCGGAACCTCGCCGCCGCCGGGATCGAGACGATCTGCTACAATTTCATGCCGGTGCTCGACTGGACCCGCACCGATCTTGCCTTTCGCCTGCCGACGGGGGCGACATGCATGCGGTTCGACTATGCCGATTTCGCCGCCTTCGACATTCACATCCTCAAGCGCGAAGGCGCGGCGGAAGACTTCCCCGAGGATATCCGAGAGGAGGCCGCGCGCCGATTTGCCGGTATGGATGAAGAGCGCCGGCAGGCTCTTGCGAAGAACGTCGTCTTCGGCCTGCCGGGGGCAGCCGAAAGCTTCACGCTGGACGACGTGCGCCATCACCTCGGCGAATATGCGTTGATCTCATCGGACGGGCTGCGCGGCAATTTCATCGCGTTCCTCGAAGAGGTCGCGCCCGTTGCCCAGGAGTTCGGGCTCAGGCTTTGCTGCCATCCGGACGATCCGCCCTTCGGTCTTCTGGGCCTGCCGCGCGTGATGTCGACGGAAGCCGACTACAAGGTGATGATGGAGGCGGTCGACACGCCGGCAAACGGCATCACGCTCTGCTCCGGCTCGCTCGGCGCGCGGCCGGACAACGACCTTCCGGGCATGATGGAGCGGCTTGGCGACAGGGTGCACTTCCTGCATCTGCGCAATGTCCGCCGCGAGACCGGCGACATCAAGGGATCGTTCTACGAATCGGAACATCTGGGCGGCGACACCGACATGGTGGCGCTCGTTGCCGCCGCACTTGCGGAGGAGAAGCGGCGCCGCGAGGCGGGGCGGACCGACTGGAACATTCCGTTCCGTCCCGATCACGGCCTCGACATTCTCGACGACCTGAACCGAAAGGCCCAGCCGGGCTATCCGGCGATCGGCCGCCTGAAAGGGCTCGCCGAATTGCGCGGCATCGCCGCCGCCCTCAGCCGCTGATCTCATCCTCCGGCAGTGCGAAAGTCAGCGCGAGCAGGTTTTCGCGCAGCCGGGGCAGGTCGTCGGCCACCACCGCCTCGAGCCGGTCATGGGTCTCGCGCCAGACCGGCACGGCGCGCTCGAGCAGATCCAGTCCCGCGTCCGTCAGCTTCAGCCGCCTGATGCGCTTGTCCTCGGGGTCCTGGAAACTCTTCAGCAGGCCGCGCCGCTCCAGCGGCTTGACGCTCGCCGTCAATGTGGTGCGGTCCATGGCGAGCACCATCGCCACTTCGGCGATCCGCGGCGGCTCGGGCCGGTTCAGCGCCATCAGCAGCGAATATTGACCGTTCGTCAGGCCGAGCGGGCGCAGCACCTCGTCGAAATGCCGGCCGACCGCCCGTGCCGCCCGCTGCAGGTAGAGGCACAGGCAGCGGTCACGAACCTCGAGCGTTACGGACAGGGGTAGACTCTCGCGCATCGATGTGCCTTTATGTTGATATCAACGTAAAATCCGTTGGCGACTGAGTCAAGACACGGGAGAAATGCGCATGACCTATGTGGACGGTTTCCTGGCCCCGGTGCCGGTGAACAACAGAGAGGCCTATTACGCCTTGTGCCAGAAGGCGGCGGCGAAGTTCAAGGCGCATGGCGCCCTTTCCTATGTCGAGTGCTGGGAGGAGGATGTCCCGGACGGCAAGGTGACCTCGTTCAACATGGCGCTGAAGAAGGAGGAGGGCGAGGCGGTTGTGTTCAGCTGGGTCGTCTGGCCTTCCAAGGATATCCGCAATGCCGCCTGGGCCGCGCTGATGAACGACCCGGACATGAACGAGATGCCCTTTGACGGCTCACGGATGATCTATGGCGGCTTCGACCTGTTTTTTGCCGGGAACGGGGCGGCGGCAGCCACCGGTGAGACTGCCTGACAGACTGTCGTTGAAATTGGCGCTTGTCATTTGCAGATCGCGTGCCTAGATTTGTCGGCGTCGGCCGGAGGTCCGGTCGGCGACGTTCTCAGGGCGGGGTGAAATTCCCCACCGGCGGTAATTGCCTTTGTGCATCAGCCCGCGAGCGCCTTGATCGAAGGGATTTCCCGGAAGATCAAGGGTCAGCAGATCCGGTGTGACTCCGGAGCCGACGGTTAGAGTCCGGATGGAAGAGAACAGCGCGTGACGACGTGTGCACTGTATCCCGCATCGCGGGCGCAGTCGGCGTTTCACTATCCGCTTTTTTGCCCTGCATGGCGTCTTGTTCGAATGATGAGGCGATGGCATGGGCATTCACCCCGCCACAGACAGTTTGAATGCGGCAGTTCTCGCGGCGGCCCTGTCGCGCGCGCTTGACGGGGCGCAACGCTTTGCCGGGGCGACGGCGCCCAACCCGCCGGTCGGCTGCGTGCTGCTCGATGCGGGCGGCATGGTGATTGCGGAGGGCTTTCACAGAAAGGCCGGCCTGCCGCATGCGGAAGCGGAAGCGATCGCTGCCGCGCGCGCGGCGGGCGTTGCCGACCGCATCCACACCGTCGTCGTCACGCTCGAGCCGTGCAATCATCACGGCCGCACGCCGCCCTGTGCCGATGCCATTCTGGCAACGTCTGCCCGGCGCGTCGTCATCGGCTGGCCGGACCCGAACCCCGCGGTCGTCGGCGGCGGTGG
>NZ_CFHTCS010000100.1:0-4334 GCF_984369615.1 Martelella sp.
GAACGTTTTCCTATGTCCTGAAACAGCGCCAGGGCACAAAATTCTAGACAGTCTCCCGTTCTGGGTAATTTGTATGGTCGCCGGTAAAGACAGGCGCAGTGTCACCTTCCATTTCCCTTGGGGAAGGAAGCGCGCAACGAAACCAGGCCGGTATGTTCGAACACGATCAGACATCAGGGCTAAGCTCTACCAGAACGTTCAGTCCGGAAGCCATGCGCAATCTATCCAGTATCGTTCATACCGTTTTGCGAATTCCGTCATCTCTCGGACATTGGCCTGAGGTGTCTGGCAGGCCCGGGCGCAGGTGGTAACAACATCTCGGTATAAAGCCTGAGAAACCGGCCGAATGCCCTCGTAGTTTAGAATCAGGTCGGGAAGCCGTTCCGTGATCACCTCGCCGCGAGGGGCCATGACAATGGTCGGCGGTGTGCTATGCGCATTGATCAAGACGTACCTCCAGCTCGGATCGGCCTGTCCCTGAGCCGGAACGAGTTCGCAGGGGCAGGCATCACCGCCTCCGGAAATCTCCTGATAGATTGCCTCGATCGCTTGAGCTTTCCTGGCGATCAAAACATAGGGCCCTGCCGGCGTATAGCCGCCCATCCGCTCGTCATACTCGATGCCCAGTAGATGCCGCAGGTCGTAGTGGGTCGATTTGTCTAGGGTCGCACGTTCCGAGGTAAACCATTGGAGTTGGCGCAGGGTGATCCCGGCTGCCGCTGCGACGTCTTTCGGCGGGTTGGGCCAGCAGGCGACCAGATTCCGGGCGATTTCAGCCGTATTGTCGTGCTCTTCGTAGGCCGGAAATTCGTAGTCATCATCGTCGTCATCGTCTGACGGCTCTTCTCCCGAAATCAGCCAAGTCCTTCGGCTCATACCGTCGTAATGAAAATAGCGGGGTTGATCGGGTGGGAGCGCCGTTTCCCAGGATGACAGCCATCGGCCAGCTTCCCAATCCCGGTCTTCGAGGGGAACAGATGGCGGTTGGCGCATCGGCAAGCTCAGCCATTGCTCTATGCTGTCCTCCAGTTTTCGATTGCTGAGGCCGCGAGGCCCGCGGTGCGCACTCCGGTTGTGAGCGTCCTGCGCATCGAGACAAAGGGCTTCCACGCATGCGGCCAACGACAAATCGACCGGATCATGCCGTTGCGACAGCCATCGGGAGTCATCGTGAGCCGAGCGAAGTGATGCAGGAGCTGTCTTATCCTTGGTATCGGCAACCTCAAGACGGACGCCGATTGTGGCGAGATCCGCCGCGAGCCCCGGATCTGCCTGTGCCATATAGCGATTGACACGAAGAACATCCGGCAAGCCCCGCAACCCCTCCGCGTCTTTCCAAGCCGTCCACAGCACCTCGCATAAAGATTTGCGCTGGCCGACGGTCGAGAATGTCAGCCAGCGGATCGGCAGGCCGGCGACGGTGACGCCGTAGAGTATGATGGGATCCAGCTCGCGTCGTTTCGCATCGGCCAGCCTTATGGGATCGCGGACAGCGACGATGCCGTGCTGAGGATGATGGAAAAGAAACTTCGCAGTCGATACGAAGAAGTGGTGCTCTCTTTGTGGCTGCTGCTGCGGTTTATCAACCATGGCTGTTCCCGAACGACCAAATCACTGTTCGCAATCTTACGATTTTGAGGTCAAAGCCCAAATCCTTTTCTCCCCGCGTAAAAAGCCGTACGCGCGGGTTCAGGAAAACCGTGAGGAATAGACCGTTTTCGAATTGCGCGCTCCGGTGCGCTCCTGCGGACAGCCGTTTAGATGGAAGTACTTGCCAGCGAAAATACTTCCTCGTCAAATCAGTGGCTTAGCAAACGCGGTCTAGACCGACTTTTGGCGCCGCCACTTGGCAAACCTCCAGTGGCTGCTAAACTGCGTAGCAGTAGCAGCCCACCAACATTTCTTTTGGTGAAAGGACTGCGCCATGGAACCCAAAGACTCTCTCTTTCTTGAAATCCTCGGAATCAAAGCTGGCGCTCACGGGCGCTTTGCAATCGTCGCCGTGTTGTTGACTTTTCTTGTGGCGGGAGCGGGCTATCTATCGGGTCACTCCGTCGGAATGTGGTGATGTCGGCGGCTGCAACGGTGGCCCAGGCAATTTTAGGAGCTGGCGCCCGTCGCTTTGTCCAGTCCACGCGATCAACATATCTTCTCCATTCCCCGCGATAGTCCGCAGCCGCGCGGAACGAGGGAGAAAACAAGATCGGGTTTCCGTCATCCGGTGACGGTCAAAATCCAGAGGCGCCCAGTTTCGGTCTCGCCCCAGATCCGTCATGTTATTGAGATCAAGCCAAACTAGGTTGTTGAAGAATTTGAGGCCGAGGACTTTGGTAGCAGCTGGGTCGCGGGTTCGATTCCATTCAAGACCTTATAGTCGGCAAAACAGGGGGGAAGGGCTGCTCTCAGAGATATCAACGAATGACCGGAAAGGGGCCGACCGCTGGCTGGCGGCTCTTGGTTACACTTCTCAAAAAACAGACCTTCGTCTAGCTAAGGTCGGAACGGAATGGCCGAATCCCATTGCTCGAGTTTTCGCAATGACATTGAGGTTTCGGAACGACGCTTTTGTAAACGTGGTTGAGGGCTCGCTGCTCCCGCCGGTTCGACTGCTTGAGAATAGGCCAATCGATCCAGTTGCGCCGGCTTTGAGCCCTGTTCAAACGAACTCGATGCCCTCGCACTTGAAGGCGCCCAACTTCTCCTCATCAGCCAGCAGATTGCCGCTGATGTCGGCGGCGTGATTTTGATGGTGCGGCACTGGCCTCGGTGGGCGAACAGAAAACGTCCGGATTGTCGAGCGGATCCTCCATCGTGGCGCCGTTGCGGTTTTATCGGCCTTCGGAGGCTTGCGTCGCGTACCAAGCGGAGACGGCCTGTATCTGTTCTTGCGTCATGTTCTCGGCGATCTCTGCCATGACGTGCGTGTATTGCGTGCCGCCGCGCGTTCCTTCTTTCCAGAGATGAAGGTGCTCCGAGAGGTACCATTCGGGCAGACCGGAGAGATAGGGATAATAGGGGTTTCGCGAACGGCCGGCGGCGCCGTGACAGCTCTGACAGGCGGGAAGCTTGCGAGAAGCGATGCCCTCCAGTGCGATGCCCCGCCCGAGCTCCAGAAGTTCATCCCGGCTGGCCGGAGGCCCCGCAGCCGCTGCCATCGGCACCGCGCTTCCCCCGGCATCGCCTTCGCCCTCGAGCACCCCCGCCTCGTCCTGTTGTGTTTCGGCGGCCGGAACCAGCGCTTCGACCGCATCCGTCGCGACCGCCGGCGGGGCGGATGCGGGCGCGTCGTCGCTCGTGTCGGAACCAGCCGGTCCGCGAGCAGCCACGGCTTCGTCGTCGGAACCAGGGGGCGCCGGCTGCGCCGCAAAGTAGTGCGCGAGTTCGGCGAGCACCTCCGTCTCGTAGCGGGTCGCGGGCGGTTCCATGAAACCGCTCTGACGGTCGCCACGCGCAAAGGCGAGCAGGGTGGCATAGAGATAGGGCGCGGGTTGGCCGGCAATTACCGGGAAGGCGTGGCGGGCCTCGTCCTCTCCGCGGCCCAGCCCGTCGCGACCGTGGCAGCGGGCGCAATCGGAGAGCGCGTTGTCGATGATGCCGGCGAGTGCGGGCATGGTTTCACCACCCGCTTCGAGATCGTCGTCAGCCAATCCGCCGCCCAGCGCGAGGTTCGCATATTCGGCCCGGGACATCTCGGGAAGCGCCCGAAGAAACGCCACCTGCGCCCAAACCTCGTCCTTGCGGTCCTGCGCCGGCCAGGCCGGCATCCCCGAGTACTTGATGCCGTTCCTGACGATCCAGAACAGCTCCTCGTCGCTCCATTCCGCGACCTTCTCCTCGAGGCGCGGCGGCGAGGGCACCATCTCCTCGACCACCGGTGATTGCGGCACGCCGGGGGCGCCGTGGCAGGATGCGCAGCCGGTCGCGTAATGCCCGGCCGCGCGACGCACCAGCATCGGGTCGCCGAGGTCGATCTCCTCGGGCTTCGAGATCAGCATCGACTGTGTTCTGACAGCATTCTCCATCGTCCAGCCGAGGAACCATTGTGTCACCGACCAATGCCCGGCCGAGGCAGCGATCGAAACCAGGCCTATCCAGCCGACCAGCAGCGCGCCTGTCAAGCCAAGCACGGCGAGGCCGGAGATCCTCTTCCAGGTGATGACGACGTTCAGGTGCATGGATCCCTCCCGGGCGATCGCGGGCGCATTACCGGCAGTCCCAGAAGACGAAGACCGGTAGCGTCTCGAAGACCACCGCGGCGAAGGAGAGCGCGGCGAGAAGCAGCGTCGAGAATTCCAGGAAGCGCTCACGCGCCTCGGGCGTGTCCTGATTGTTGC